>DASUSF010000015.1:0-11941 GCA_036375275.1 Geminicoccaceae bacterium
GTCGCTCCGGGTGCAGTTCTAGCTCGGGTCGCCCGCGGCGCCCCTGCCGATTGTCAAGCTCCGGTCGGCCGCGCATCATGCGCGGCCAGTCAGAACCTGACCAGGAGCCGCGATGAACGCCTCGAACCTGCGAACCGGCGGCCAGATCCTGGCCGATCAGCTGAAGATCCACGGCGCGAAGCTCGCGTTCGGCGTCCCCGGCGAGAGCTACCTCGCGCTGCTCGACGCGCTGTACGACGAGCCGTCGCTGCGCTACGTCGTCTGCCGCCACGAGGGCGGCGCCACGATGATGGCCGAAGCCTACGGCAAGCTCACGGGCCAGCCCGGGATCGCGATGGTGACCCGCGGCCCTGGCGCCACCAACGGCGCCCACGGCGTGCACATCGCGCGCCAGGACTCGAGCCCGATGATCCTCCTGATCGGCCAGGTCGCGCGCGAGATGAAGGACCGCGAGGCGTTCCAGGAGATCGACTACCGGCAGATGTTCGGGCGCATCGCCAAGTGGGTCACCGAGATCGACGACCCGGCGCGGATCCCCGAGGTGATGAGCCGCGCCTTCCACACCGCGACCTCCGGCCGTCCCGGCCCGGTGGTCGTCGCCCTGCCGGAGGACATGCTGGTCGAGCGCGCGGTGATGGCCGATACCCGCCCCTACGCGACGGTCCGCGCGCATCCGGCGCCAGCCGACATGGAGCGCGTCCGGAAGCTGCTCGCGGCGGCGCGGCGGCCGTTCATGGTGCTCGGCGGGGGCGGCTGGACCGCCGAGGCGCGCGCCGACATCGAAGCGTTCGCCGACGCCTTCGACCTGCCGGTCGGGGTGTCGTTCCGCCGCCAGGACTACTTCGACAACCGGCACCGCTGCTACGCCGGCCACGTCGGCATCTCGGTCGCGCCGCCGCTCTCCGACCGGGTCAAGGACGCCGACGTCCTGCTCCTGGTCGGCACCCGGCTCGGCGAGGCCTCGAGCCGCAGCTACAGCCTGATCGACATCCCGAAGCCGCGGCAGGCGCTGGTCCACGTCATGGCCGATCCGGAGGAGCTGGGTCTGCTCTACGAGCCAGAGATCGCGATCAACTCGGGGATCGGAGCCTTCGCCGCGCTGGCGCGCCAGATGACGCCGGTCGACACCAGCGCCTGGCGGGAGGAGACCCGGGTCGCGAACCAGCAGTACCTGAAGACCCTCGAGCCGCCGACCACGCCGGGCGACCTGCAGCTCGCCGCCTGCATCGCCTGGCTCCGCGACCATCTGGACGACGATGCGGTGGTGACCAACGGCGCCGGCAACTACTGCGTCTGGGTCAACCAGTTCTACCAGTACCGGGGCTTCCGCAGCCAGATCGCGCCGACCAGCGGCTCGATGGGCTACGGCCTGCCCGGCGCGATCGCGGCGAAGCTGGTGCATCCCGAGCGGACGGTGGTCTGCTTCGCCGGCGACGGTTGCTTCATGATGACTGGCCAGGAACTCGCCACCTGCGCCCAGTACGACGTCAGGGTGATCGTCTGCGTGGTCAACAACGGCATGCTGGGCACGATCCGGATGCACCAGGAGCGGGACTACCCGGAGCGGGTGGTGGCGACCGGCCTCGAGAACCCGGACTTCGCGGCCCTGGCGCGCGCCTACGGCGGCTTCGGCGCGATCGTCGAGCGGACCGAGGACTTCGCCGCGGCGTTCCGCGAGGCGGAGGCGGCCGGCACCTTCGCGCTGCTCGAGCTTCGGGTCCACCCGGATGCGATCACGCCCCGCTTCTCCATCCCGGAGATCCGGGACGGTGCGCTGCGGCAGCGATAGAGCCGGCAGGGCAAAGAGACGGCCCGGGCATGCCGGGCCGTCAAGCGCCAATCAGGGAGGCATTGGGGCGCTTAGAGAGACGAGCGGCCAGACCTGCCGGGGTGGCTGAGCAAGCTCGGCCCGCGGGGCCGTTCTAGGGGGCGGGGCAGCCCCCGCGGCGACCCGCGCGAGAACCATCTCCGGCCGACTGACCTGATCCCAGGGAAAAGACCGGGTTCCGTCGCCAGCCACTCGAACGCGACAACGCCCGCACCTTTCGAGCTGTTCCCGAAAAATTGATACAAAGCCCGAGCTTTCTCTACGGGTCATGTCGTCCGCGGCAGGGCGTAGAGGGCGAGAGCGGGCAGAACGGCGAGCTTCAGGAGCTCGAGCCCGACGTACAGGCCGTGCCAGGGGCCCGGCTCCGGCGCGTGGCCGGCGAGGATCAGGTCGGTCCGCCGGGCGAGCTCCGGCTGAAGAACGCCGACCTGGACCAGAACGGCGACGGCGACGAGCGCGATGCCGCCGATCACCCACGGCGAGTGGAGCCGGCCGAGGAAGGCGGCGAGCAGGGCCAGGGCGAGGAGCACCAGCTCGGCCCTGGACAGCATGCGGAACAGCTGGCGGTTGACCGCGAGCGCCTCGGCCCGCTCGAGCTGCTCGACCATGAACGGCACCGGTGCCGCGAGCAGCGAGACCCCGATCACCACGCCGAGCCAGACCAGGAGCACGCCGATCAGGGCGCGCCGGGCGAGGGTCTCTCGGGCCGGCACCCTCAGCCGCCTTCGGCGAACTCCGGATACAGGGTCATGCCGCCATCGACGTAGAGGGTCACGCCATTGACGTAGTCGGACGCGTCCGAGGCGAGCCACACGGCGGCGTGGGCGATGTCGTCGACGTGGCCGATCCGCTTGTAGGGGATCAGCTCGAGCAGGCTCTGGTGGGCCTCGTCGGTCGCCCAGGCGTCCTCGTTGATGCCGGTCTGGATCGCCCCGGGGCTGATCCCGTTGACCCGGATCCGCTCCGGCGCGACCTCCTGCGCGAGCGACTTCATCATCAGGAGCACGCCACCTTTGGAGGCGGCGTAGTTGACGTGCCCGGCCCAGGGAATGAGGTCGTGGACCGAGCTCATGCAGATGATCTTGCCGGCCGCGGCCGACACCCCCGACCGGACGCCCTGGCGGCGGAACGTGCGCACCGCCGCTCGGGCGCACAGGAACTGGCCGGTGAGGTTGACGTCGATCACCTTCCGCCACTGGTCGATCGTCATGTCGGCGAACGGCGCGTCCTGCTGCAGGCCTGCATTCGGCACCATGATGTCGAGGGCGCCGAAGGCCTGGAGGGTCTGGTCGATCATGGCATCGACCTCCGGCTCGACCGCGACGTCCGCCTGCACCGCGATCGCCCGGCCGCCGAAACTCCCGATCTCCTCGACCAGGGCCGCCGCCTCGTCCTCGCGCGAGCGGTAGTTGACCGCGACCGCCGCTCCGGCCTTCGCCATCCCGAGCGCGACCGCGCGACCGATCCCGGACCCGGCACCGGTGATCAGCGCGCTCTGGCCTTCGAGCATGGGATAGAAGCGCGTCTGCGGCCTGCGCTCCTCGAGCTGCCGGTCGGCCATGGGTCGTCTCCGTTGCTGCCGGGCGCGGCGCCCGGCCTTGCGGGAGGTTGGCACCGGGGCGGCGCCGCGGCAAGGCGGTCGGGGGGCGTCGACGCCTAGTGCGCTCGCCGATAAGTTCCTAGACTGTCGCGTGATCGAAGGAACAGGGGGGAGATCAGCCGTGCGCCTGACCTGGCTCGGACATTCGGCCTGTCACCTCGAGACCGGCGGCCGGAGCGTCCTGATCGATCCCTGGTTCGAGGGCAACCCGAAGCATCCCGAGGGGTACGAGGACCGGCTGGACAAGGTCGACCTGATCGTCCTCACCCACGGCCACGAGGACCACGGCATCAACGACGCGCCGCGGCTCGCCGGGAAGTACGGCGCGACCGTGGTCGGCATGTTCGAGATCGTCTCCTACCTCGGCGGCCGGGGGGTCGAGGCGGTGGAGCCGATGAACATCGGCGGCACGATCGAGCGGGACGGGCTCCGCCTGACCATGGTGAACGCGCTGCACAGCTCGGCGATCATGCGGGACGGCGTGCCGGTCACCATGGGCGATCCGGCGGGCTTCGTGATCGGGAGCCCCGAAGGCGCGGTGTACCACGCCGGCGACACCGAGATCTTCTCGGACATGGCGCTGATCCAGCGGCTGCACCGGCCGCGGGTCGGCCTGATCCCGATCGGCGACCGGTTCACGATGGGGCCGGAGAGCGCGGCGCTGGCCTGCAACGAGCTGCTCCAGCTCGAGACCGTGCTGCCGATTCACTACGGGACCTTCCCGCTGCTCACCGGCGACCCCGAGGTCTTCGCCGGCCTGGTCCGGCGCGGGCAGGTGCGGGTGCCCGATCCGGGCGAGCCGGTCGAACTCTGACGGGCGGGGCCGGATGGCCGGCCACACGGTCCGCCCGGCGGAGCCGGACGACGCCCGGGCCGTCGCCCAGGTGCAACGGGCGAGCTGGCAGGGCGCCTATCTCGGCATGCTGCCCCACCGGGTGCTGATCGCCATGGCCGACGCGCAGGGGCCGAGCTTCTGGCACGGCGTGCTCAAGCGGAGCGGCGGCGAGGGCGCCGTCCTGGTCGCGGAGCTCGACGACGAGGTCGTCGGCTTCATCTCGTTCGGACCGATCCGCGAGCGCGTGCCCGGGTACAGCGGCGAGTTCTATGCGCTCTACGTGCTGCCGGAGGCGCAGGGCTGCGGGGTCGGGACGGCGCTGATGGCGTGCGCCGCGCGAACCCTGGTGCGGCACCGCTCGATCGGCGCCGCGGTCTGGGTGCTCGAGGAGAACCGGCTCGCCCGTAAGTTCTACGAGCGCCTCGGCGGGATCCGGTTCGGGGACGGCAAGCTGCTCCGGTACGCCGGCGAGGAGTTTCCGGAGGTCCGGGAGGTCGCCTATGGCTGGCCCGACCTCCGGCGCGCCCGCTGGCTGGTCGAGAACTGACCGGCATGGGCGGAGGCCCGGCCCGGCGCCGGCGGCGCTTCCTGCGGCTGGGCGGGGTTCTCGTGCTGCTGCTGGCCGGCTGCGCGGGGGAGCCGGAACCGCCTCCGGTCGCGGCGCCTGCGCCCCCGCCGCCGGCGCCGGACGTCGCACCCGTCGCGATCGAGCCGGATCCGCCGCCTGAGTTCTGCCCGACGCTCGCCGCGATCCTTTCGCGCGAGAGCGACGGCTACGCGCAGCTCCGCGCCGAGCCGCTCGGGGCCGAGCATTGGCAGGCGGCGGCGGAACTGCCGGGCCTCGAGCGCTGCGCAATCGAGGGCGCGACGTGGCCGCGGGCCCGGATCAGCTGCTCCAGCGGACTGATCCCGGCCCCGGATCGCGAGCGGATCATCGACGAGTTCGAGCTCATGGTCGCCAGGGTGGACGACTGTCTGAACCGCGGCTTCTGGTTTCCCCGCGACTGGCAGCGCGGGCACCTGTTCGAGTTCGCCATGGACGAGCGCCAGCTGACCTGGATCGACGCCAGCTCCAATCCGCCGAGCGCGGTCGTGCTCAAGGTCCAGCAGGACCTCGGGACCCAGGATTATCTCCTGAAGCTGCAGCTCGAGACGGTCCGGTGAGGGGATGCTTCTCGTCGTCGCCTGCGGGGCGATCCCCGGGGTAGCCTTGCGTGCAGGGCCCCTCTGAGCGAGAAGGGCGCTTCGACCATCACGGGAGGCGGGGATGCGGGCCAATCGGCTCAGGGAGATGTGGGGGCGGGGCGAGGCGGCGATCAACGGGTGGCTGCAGATCCCGCACGGCTTCGCAGCCGAGATCATGGCCGGCCAGGCCTGGGACAGCCTCACCGTCGACATGCAGCACGGCCCGGTCGGGTACGACAACGCGCTGACCATGCTGCAGGCGCTGTCCTCAAGCGAGGCGACGCCGCTCGCGCGGGTGCCGTGGAACGAGCCTGGCATCATCATGAAGATGCTGGACGCCGGATGTTTCGGGATCATCTGCCCGATGATCAACAGCCGCGAGGAGTGCGAGCGGTTCGTCGGCGCCTGCCGCTACCCGCCGAAGGGCTACCGCAGCTTCGGCCCGACCCGGGTCACGCTGTATGCCGGCGCCGACTACGCGCCCAACGCGAACGACACCGTGATCGCGCTGGCGATGATCGAGACCGCGCAGGCGGTCGACAACCTGGACGAGATCCTCGACGTGCCAGGGCTCGACGGGGTCTACGTCGGGCCGGCGGATCTGGCCCAGAGCATGGGCCACAAGCCGGCCGCCGATCACACCGATCCGGAGCTGGTCGAGGTGATCGACCGGATCAAGGACGCGACCCGGAGCCGCGGTCTAATCGCCGGGATCCACGTCGCCAGCGTCGACTACGCGCGCCGCGTGATCGACCGCGGCTTCCAGTTCGTGACCATCCAGTCCGACGGGCGCCTGCTCGGGGGAGCGGCGGGCGAGGCGCTGGCAGCGGTCCGGGGCACGGAAACGACCACGCCGAGGGCGCCGACCGGGATCCCGCGCTCCGAGGGCCCCTACTGAGGTCCGGCAGCAGAGCCCGGTAACGCGGAGGGAACGCAGCCATGCCGGAACGGGAGCGGGCGACGCCGAGCGTGCAGATCGACAACGATCGGGTGAAGGTCACCGAATGGCGGTTCGCGCCGGGCGCGGCCACCGGCTGGCATCGCCACGCCATGGACTACGTCGTCGTCCCCGGAACCACCGGCAGGCTGCGTCTGGTCGAAGCCGGCGGGGAGCGGGAGGTCGAGCTCCGCGCCGGCGAGGCGTACTACAGGGCCGCCGGGGTCGAGCACGACGTGATCAACCCGAACCCCGACCCGTTCGTCTTCGTCGAGATCGAGATCAAGAGCTGAGGCCCGCGCCGGGCCGCCCACGGAACGCCGACGGAACGTGGCGGCCGCTTCCGAGTTGAGGGAGAGGCCAACGGAGCGGCGCGCTTGGATCTCGACAACCACGCGATGCGGGCCGCGGCCGGGCAGGTCCGGTCCGCGCCGGCGGAAGAACGCCCGAGCGCGCCCACTGCGGCGGCGGCCACCCGTCTCCGCGTCCTGATCGTGGTCGGTCACCCGCGAGCGGACAGTCTCTGCGGCTCGCTGGCCGCTGCCTACGGCGCCGGCGCGGTCGCTGCCGGGGCGGAGATCCGGACGCTTCGCCTCTCCGATCTGGCGTTCGATCCCGACGTCCACGCGGTGGCGATCCGGGCGCAGCGGCTGGAGCCGGACCTGGAGCGGGCGCAGCGGCTGATCCTTTGGGCCGAGCACCTGGTGTTCGTGTTCCCGACCTGGTGGGGGCTCATGCCGGCCCGCCTCAAGGGGTTCCTCGACCGGGTCCTGACCCCCGGCTTCGCCTTCGACGAGATCGAGGGCGGGATCGGGTACGCCCCCCGGCTGCGCGGCCGCACCGCCGACCTGCTGGTCACCATGGACACGCCGGCGCTCGCGCACCGCGTCGCCTACCGGTCGCCGGGGCTCAACGCGATGCGCCGCGCGATCCTCGGGTTCTGCGGGATCGAGGTGGTGCGGACCCGGGTGTTCGACCGGGTCAAGGAGCGGAGCGAGGCGACCCGCGATGACTGGCTGATAGAGGCCGACGCGCTCGGCGCCCGGCTCGGCGCCGGACCCCGGGGTCCGACCCGGAGCATCGGCCGGCGCCTCGGCCCCTGGTTCAGGATCGCCCGGCTGCAGTTCTATCCGATGACCTGGCTGGCCGCGCTGACCGGCGCGGCGCTCGCATCGTCGTCAGGCGCCGCGCCGTTCGATGCCCCGGCCTTCGGGCTTGCGCTCGCCTTCCTCATCGCGCTGGAGTTCGCGACCGTCCTGATCAACGAGCTGGTCGACCTGGAGAGCGACCGCCAGAACCGTCTCTGGGGGCCGTTCACCGGCGGCTCGCGGGTGCTGGTCGAGGGCGAGCTCCGGCCCGAAGCGGCGCGCGCCGGGGCGGCCGTCGCCTTCGGGCTGGCGGCGGCTCTGGCATCGCTCCTGATCGGTACCGCGGCGGCGCCGCTCGCGGTCGCGGCGGTGCTGGCCGCCATGACGATCCTCGCGCTCGGCTACACGCTGCCGCCCCTCCGGCTGTCCTGGCGCACGCTCGGCGAGGCCGACGTCGCGCTGACCCACGGCCTCGGCGCGCTGCTGACCGGCTTCGTGGTCCAGGGCGGCGGGCTTGGCGACCCTATGCCCTGGCTGCTCGGCGTGCCGCTCTCGCTCGCCGTGCTGCCGAGCATCATCCTGGCAGGCGTTCCCGACCGCGCCGCCGACGCGGCGGTCGGCAAGCGGACGCTCGCGGTGCGCTTCGGGGTTCCGGCCGCGGTCGCGGTGGCGGCCGCCGCCGCGGCGCTCGCCGTCCTGAGCGCACTGCTGCTACCGGGTCGGTCGGGCGACCTGCTCACCGGGATCGGCTGGGTCGCGGTCCCGCACGCGGCGTGGCTGCTCGCGCACCTCCGCCGGGCGCGCCCGTGGCCCGACGAGGCGCGCCGGATCGACGGGATCCTCGTGGTCGCGCTGACCTTCATGATCTGGTTCGTCCTGCTGCCGCTCGTCCACCTCGCCCGGTCGTGAGCGGTCACGTCCCCCGGCCGTCGATCTCCCAGGGCGTCGGCGAGCGGAAGCGCTGGCTCAGAAAGTCGACGAACGCCCGGACCTTCGGCGACAGGCGGCGGCCGTAGGGATGGACCGCCCAGATGTCGGAATCGAGCGACAGCATGGCGAACTCGACCGATGGGAAGATCGGCTCGAGCGCGCCGCGGCGGATGTCCGGCCCGACCATGAACAGCGGCAGGACGACGATCCCGACGCCCGCGAGCGCGGCCGTGTGCAGGGCGTCCGCGTTGTTGGTCCGGAGAGCGCCGTCGATTTCGATCGCATGTTCGCCGCTCGCGTCGCGGAAGCGCCAGACCGGTCGTCCGCCCGAAAACTTGTAGAACAGGCAGTTGTGGCGGCGGAGATCCTCCGGCGTCCCGGGTCGGCCGTGGCGCTGGAAGTAGGCCGGGCTCGCGCAGAGGATGCGCCGGGTCGGCGCGAGCTTGCGGGCGACCAGGCTGGAATCCTGCAGGACGCCGATCCGGACCGCGACGTCGATGCCTTCCTCGACCAGGTCGACATAGCTGTCCGTCATGCCGAGGTCGATCCGGACGTCGGGGAACGCGTCCAGGAAGTCCGGCAGCGCCGGGACCACGTGCAGGCGGCCGAACACTACCGGCACGCTCAGCCTGAGCAGGCCGCGCGGCGCGGCTTCGAGGCTGGCCACGGAGAGCTTCGCCTCCTCGATCTCGCCGAGGATCCGCCGGCTGTGCTCGTGGTAGATCCGCCCGGCCTCGGTCAGGCTGAGCTTGCGCGTGGTGCGATTGAGGAGGCGGGTGCCGAGCGCATCCTCGAGCGTCCCGATGCCGCGCGCCACCGACGAAGGCGCCATCCCGAGGCGCCGGCCGGCTGCCGAGAAGCTGCCGCCGTCCACCGCCTCGACGAACAGCCGCATGCCGCTCAAGGTGTCCAGGGCCCCCTCCGGCTTTGCGCCAAGCGCAAAGATCTTGGACCGGACCGCCCGATTATCCAAGCCGTGGCGGAGGCTATGTTGAAGCGAGCGTCCATGACCCGGCCTCTCCGATGGAGGCCGCGACCGGGGAAGAGGCATGTCCGCGCTGCGCCACCACGCCGCCAACCAGCCGCATCCGGAAGGCTTGGATTCGGTCGACTTCTACGTGCGGAACGGCCACCGGCTGCACGCCCGGGCACTCCGCGAGGGGCTTCGGAGCATGATCGACCTGTTCCGCGACCTCGGGCGGCGCCGGCGGCGCTCGCGCGCAATCGCCTGGCGGCACTGACGCGGCGAGAACGCCATGAGCGGGCAGGCCACCCGGCGGGGCGAGATCCGGCCCACCTGGGCGACGCTGCGCACGCACGGGCGGGCCGAGCGCGCGCGTGCGATCCGTCGGGCGCTCGGATGGCTGACGTCGCGGCGGCGGTAGCCTCGACGGCCCCTTCTTCCGAAGCGGACCCGCGGCAAGGATACGATCATGATCGACCTCTACTTCTGGACCACGCCGAACGGCTACAAGCCGCTGATCTTCTTGGAGGAGACCGGGATCGAGCACGAGCTGAAGCCGGTCGACATCTCGATCGGCGAGCAGTTCGAGCCGGAGTTCCTGAAGATCTCGCCCAACAACCGCATGCCGGCCATGGTCGATCACGCGCCCGCCGATGGAGGTGCGCCGATCTCCGTGTTCGAATCGGGCGCGATCCTCCAGTACCTCGCCGAGAAGACCAGCCGCTTTCTGCCGGGCGACGTGCGCGGACGGTTCGAGGTGATGCAGTGGCTGTTCTGGCAGATGGGCGGGCTCGGGCCGATGCTCGGGCAGAACCACCACTTCAGGCAGTACGCGCCGGAGCCCCTGCCGTACGCGATCGAGCGCTACGTCAACGAGACCGAGCGGCTCTACGGCGTGCTCGACGACCGGCTCGAGGACCGGGCTTACGTTGCAGGCGACTACTCGATCGCCGACATGGCGGCCTGGCCCTGGATCGTGCCCTACGAGCGGCAGGGGATGAACCTCGAGGATTTTCCTAACCTCAAGCGCTGGTTCGAGGCGATCGGCGCGCGCCCGGCGGTCCGGCGGGCGTACGAGAAGGGCAGGCGGCTGAACGAGGCCGCGACCGTGAGCGACGAATCGAGGTCGATCCTGTTCGGCCAGAAGCGACGGCGCCGGGCCTGACTCAGCCCGCCAAGGCGGAGGCGGAGCCGCTTCGGATGAGCCCGCCGCCGGCGTCGCGGAACGGTCGGCTCAGGCGCGTCTCAAAGGGGTTGGCGGACGCGGTGGAACCCGATGCCGGGGTCGAGCCTTTCCCTCTGAAGCTTCGTTGGGAGGACCGGCTCTGTTCGATTTCATCTCCAAAGCCGTGGAGCAGAGCGGCTACCTCGGGATCACGCTTCTGATGTTCGCCGAGAACCTGTTCCCGCCGATCCCGTCGGAGGTGATCATGCCACTCGCCGGCTACAGTGCCGGCCGCGGCAATCTCGACATCGTGCTGGTGGTGATCGCCGGCAGCATCGGCTCGCTCGCGGGCGCGCTCCTCTGGTACTACGTCGGCCGCTGGGTCGGGCACGAGCGGCTCCGCCGCTTCGCGTCGCGCTACGGCCGGCTGCTGACGGTCGAGCCGCGCGAGCTCGACAGCGCGTTCGCGTGGTTCCAGGACCACGGCGGCAAGGCGGTGTTCTTCGGCCGGCTGATCCCGGCGGTGCGCACGTTGATCTCGGTTCCGGCGGGGATCTTCGACATGCCGATGACGCGCTTCCTGCTCTGGTCGGGCCTCGGCACCATGATCTGGACCACGGTGCTCGCCATGGCCGGCTACGCGCTCGGCGACCAGCACCAGAAGGTGGCGGCGTGGATGAACCCGATCTCCTACGGCGTGCTCGGGCTCCTCGTCGTGATCTACCTGTACCGGGTGGTCACGTTCGACCCGCACCCGGAGAAGCGCGCCGGGCGCACCTAGAGCGGATCCCGATATGACGGAACCGCCTTGCCAGCGGTTCCGATCGGGTGAATCCGCTCTGATATATTGGAGTAGAGCAATCTTCTTCCGATGAGCGGAAGGACGTCCTGGTCCGATCTGCTTCTGCCTCATCGGAAATTGCTCAAGAGCACCACGCCGGTGAGGGTCGCTTCCCGGCGGTCGTTGGGGCAGGTGCGCCCGTCCGGGCGGTTCCTCCAATCGAATCTCCGCAGGCTCAGTAGGGCAGGCGGATGCTGCCGTCGGCGGCCATCGGCCACTCGGGGTTCCAGGCCACCTCCCAGAGATGCCCGTCCGGGTCCGCGAAGTAGCCGGCGTAGCCGCCCCAGAAGGTGTCGCCGGCCGGTTTCGGGATGCTGGCGCCCGCCGCCTCGGCCTCGGCCATCACCGAATCCGCCTCTTCCCGGGAGCGGGCGTTGTAGCCGAGCGAGAGCGCCCGGAAGCCTGCGCCCTCCGGCGCGACCTGAGCATCCTTCGCGAGGTCGTCACGACCGAACAGGCCGACGACCATCCCGCCCGCCTGGAAGAAGACGACCTCCGGGTGGGCGCCCGTCCGCCGCCAGCCGAGCCCCTCCTCATAGAACCGGCGCGACCGCTCGAGGTCGGCCAC
>DASUSF010000016.1:0-9690 GCA_036375275.1 Geminicoccaceae bacterium
CGATACCGTACAGATCACTGTGGCGATCACGCCCGGTGCCTGATCGGCAATGTTCAAAAGTCTGCTGGGCGCTCTTCTTGCGCTCCTAAGCATGGCGAGCGGGCCCGCGATGTCGGGCTCGTTCAATGTTTCTCCCATCAAGATCGAGCTTCCACCGGATGGTTCTCCAAGCACCGTTCGCGTCCTGAACCTCGAGTCGACCCCTGTCCTCGTCCGAATCGAGGCCAGGTCGTGGGCCGATGAAATCGACTCCGCTCCACGCAGTTCCGAGGTGCTGGCCGTTCCGCCCGTGGTCGAGGTGCCGGGCGGTGGCGCACAGGTTGTCCGGCTCGCGCTTCGCCGCCCGTTAACCGGCTCTCTAGAAAAGGCGTTCCGCCTTCTGATTTCCGAGGTGCCTCGTGAACGTCCTGATGGCGTGCAAGGCGTTACCTTAACGCTACGGCTAGCCCTCCCCATCTTCGTGACACCTCCGGGTGCGGTGTCTGATACTTCTTGGGCGATCGTACGCACGGCGGGCGAGGACGCCCACCTTGTGGCCATGAACAAGGGTGCGGCCCATCTACTGTTGAAGGAGCTTAAGGCGTCCGACGCCGAGCTTCTGGAGGGGGCGACCTACGTCCTCGCCGGCGAGAGCAAGAGCTGGCCCCTCGACACCCCCCTGAGCGCGCTTCCGGATGTCGTCGAAGTCCGGGCCGAGACCAACCGCGGCCCGCTGGTCGCCGAAGTCCGGCCGCGCGCGCAGTAGGCTCGGGACCGTGCTCGCCCTGCTCCTGGGGGGCGCCGTCGTCGGCGGCGCTTCTCCGGACGGGGCCGCCGGTCGCCGGGTCGAGGTGCGCGCGGACGGCCGGGTGCTCGCCGCCGCGGCGCTCCTGCTCGAGGACCCCGAGCACGGGCCGCTCCTCCGCCTCGCCGACCTCGACCACCG
Source organism: Geminicoccaceae bacterium (assembly GCA_036375275.1). Taxonomy (GTDB): domain Bacteria; phylum Pseudomonadota; class Alphaproteobacteria; order Geminicoccales; family Geminicoccaceae; genus DASUSF01. The sequence continues at coordinate 926 of DASUSF010000016.1, forward strand.
CCTGCCGCACCATCTCCCGAAGGCGGCAGAGGTCGAGCGCGACGGCCACTGGTTCCTGCCGCTCCGCGCGCTCGGGGGCGTCGCCCGGCTCGACCGGGGCCGCGGCGTCGTGACCTTCGCCGATCCGCCGGCGTGGGCCGGGGTCGAGCCGGGGGCCGGGCCGCCGAGCGCGAGGCATCGGCCGGCGCTCCCCCTCGCCGCGCCGGTCCCGGTGGTGCTCAGGGCGGCGCCGCCCCGCCCGCGGCCGGCCGTGTCGCCGGACGCGTTCCTGTTCCTCGGCACCGGGGAAAAGCCGCCCCTGACCCGGGCGCCGGAGCTCGACCTCGCGCCCGCCGCGCTGCCGCCCGAGCGCCCGCCCCCGGTCCGGCGCCGCGACCCGCTCGAGCAGCCGCTGCTGCCCGACGAGGAATGGCAGGAGTGGCTGTTCGAGGTCACGCTCAACGGCGCGCTGGTGAGCCCCGGCGCGCTGGTGCTGCGCGGGCCGGAGGGCGAGATCGCGCTCCGCGTGCTCGATCTCCGCGCCTGGCGGGTCCGGCTCGACCCGGACACGTTCATCAGCGTCAACGGCGAGCAGTTCGTGCCCCTCGCGGCGCTGCCGGGGGCGGCGCTCGGCATCGACGAGGGAGCGCTCGCCCTCGACCTGGTCCTGCCGCCGGGGGCGTTCGAGGCGACCAGGATCGAGCGCGGCCGGCTCTCGACCCTGGAGCCGCGGGCGGGGCGCGGCGGCTTCGTCGACTACGACGTGCTGTTCCTCGCCGGCGACGGCGTCCGGGCGCGCCTCGACGCCCTGCTGGAGGCCGGCGTGTTCGACCAGGTCGGCGTGCTGGTCGGCAACTTCCGCCTCGGCGACCTCACCGACGGCGACGAGGGGCGCGAGGTGGTCCGGCTCGAGACCACCTTCATCCGCGACCTGCCCGCGCGGCGGGCGAGCGTCCACCTCGGCGACAGCATCACCGCGGGCGGCGCGCTCGGGCGGCCGGTGCGCTTCGCCGGCCTCCAGGTCTCGACCAACTTCGCGACCGACCCGGGCTTCATCACCTTCCCGCTGCCGAGCATCGGCGGGCTCGCCGAGCAGGCGGGGGTGGCCGAGGTGTTCCTGGACAACACCCGGCGCGTGCAGGAGGAGATCCCGCCCGGGCCGTTCGAGATCGACAACCTGCCGGTGGTGACCGGCGCCGGCGAGGTCCAGGTCCGGGTCACCGACCTGCTCGGGCGCGAGCAGCTGATCACCCAGGACTACTACGTGAGCCCGCGCCTGCTGCGCGCCGGGCTGTCGGACTTCTCCTACGCCCTCGGCTTCGAGCGCGAGGACTTCAACCGGGAGAGCTTCGGCTACGGCGACCCCTTCGGGGTGGCGACCCACCGCTACGGGTTCACCAACGGGTTGAGCGGCGAGGGGCGGGCCGAGCTCGGCCTCGAGCGCCAGGCGGCGGGGCTCGGCGGCTCGGTCCTGCTCGGCGGCTTCGGCCTGCTCTCGGGCGGCCTCGGCGGCAGCCACGACCGGGACGCCGGGACCGGGTTCGCGGGCTTCCTCGACTACGAGTACGTCTCGAGCCGCTTCTCGTTCGGCCTGCGCAGCAGCTACACCGATCCCGACTTCCGCCAGCTCGGGCTCGACGATCCGCCCGACCGCCGGACCGACCAGGTCTCCCTCGGCGTCGGGCTGCATCCGTTCGGCCGCCTCGGGCTGCTGTTCGTGAACAGCGAGGCGCGCGAGCGGAGCGATCGCCAGGCGCTGAGCGCCAGCTACAGCCTGCCGCTCGGGCCGGGCACGCTCCTGGTCAACGCGCTCCGGACGCTCAGCCCGGAGCACGAGCTCGCGGTGGCGGCGAGCTACACGCTCCCCCTCGACGGCCTGCACACGGCGACCGCCGGCGGCTCCTGGCGCGAGGGGGCGTCCCGGGGCGGGGTCCAGCTCCGGCGCGGCCGGGGCGCCTCCGACCTGGGCTTGAGCTACCGGGTGCAGGGCGAGGCCGGCGACGACCTGGAGCGGGTCGACGGCAGCGTCCGCTACGACGCGTCGCTGATGAGCGGCCAGCTCGACCTCGCCCACGCGCGCGGCGACACCCGGGCGCGGGCCAACCTCACCGGCTCCGTCGCCCACGTCGATGGCCGCACCGGGCTGACCCGGCGGCTCGGCCGGGCGTTCGGCATGGTCGCGCTGCCGGGCCATCCGGACGTCAAGGTCTACCTCGAGAACCGCGAGGTCGGGACGACCGACGAGGACGGCTTCCTCCTGCTGCCGCGGCTCAACCCCTATCAGGCGAACCGGGTGCGGATCCGGCCCGAGGACCTGCCGCTGACCGCGGAGCTCGACGGCGAGGAGCGGCTTGCGGTGCCCTTCGAGCGGGCGGGGCTCCGGATCGACTTCGACGTCGCGACCTCGAGGACCGCGCTCCTGACGCTCACCGGCCCGGACGGCGCGCCGCTGCCGGCCGGCCTCGAGCTCGTGGACGCGGGCGGGGCGGCGAGCGCGCAGGTCGCGGACCAGGGCCTCGCCTACGTCCGGAGCACCGCCCTCGGCGGCATCACGCTCCGGAGCGTGCCGGGGCAGCCGGCCTTCACCTGCCTCCTGCCGCCGCTCCCGGACGAGCCGCTGGCCGAGCTCGGGAGCGTCCGGTGCGAGTGACCCCCGGCGCCTGGGCGGTCCTGGCGGTCCTGCTCGGCCCCGGGCTGCTCGGCTTGGGTCCACTCCGGGCCGCCGAGTGCGACGTGTCGGTCAGCTTCATCGACTTCGGCCGGGTCGATCCCGAGGATGGCGGCGAGGTCACCGGCGAGGTCGCGGTGCTGTGCGAGGGCCCGACCCGCTTCAGGCTCGCGCTGTCGCCCGGGATGGGCGACTTCCAGGAGCGGCGGATGCGGGGCCCCGACGGCCGGTCGCTCCGCTACAACATCTACCTCGACCCGGCGCGGCGAACGGTCTGGGGTGACGGGCTGACCGCCGGCACCGGGCGCCTGGTCGGGCGCAACGACGGGCGGCGGCACACCATCCTCGCGGTCTACGGGCGGGTCGCGCGCGGGCAGCGGATGGTCGCCGGCCAGTATGCGGACAGCCTGGTGGTGGCGGTCGAGCCCTGAGGCCGGATCCGCTGGCCCGTTAAACGGGCATTAACCATTTGCGCGCATTTCTCTAGGATGGCTGATGGGACGGACGGGCCGGCGGTCGGCCCGGGGTCGGAGATGCGCGCTCATGCGATCGACCGCGACCGGTGCCTTGCTCTGCGCGGGGATCGGGCTGCTCTCCATGCCGGCGGCGCTCGAGGCGGCCGCAGCGGAGGCGCAGCTCCTGGTCACCGCCCGGGTGGTGAACCGCTGCACCATCGACGTGCCGGCGCGGCCGCCCGGGCTCGGTGGCGAGCAGCCGTGGCGGCGCTGGGTGCACCACCAATGCGACCTTCCGGTGCAGCCGCGGCTGTCCCTCGGGCGGGCCGTCGGGCCGCCTCCTGCGCCGGGGCCGCGGGTCGAGCGCGGGCAGCGCGGCGGGCACATGATCGTGACCATCACCTACTGACCATCATCACCCACTTGTCTGGCACGGCCGGCTATGCAAATGCTACCGCTGGTAGGATGCTCGTCCGCCGCCGGACTCCTGGTTGGACGCCCCTCATGATCCGAATCGCCATCGGCCGCTGCTCCATCGTCGTCCTGTTGATGCTCGCCGCGCTGGCCCGTCCGGCGTCCGCCACGACCTTCGAGGCGTGGCTCCAAGACTTCCGCCGCGAGGCCGCCGCCGCCGGGATCACGGAAGCCACGCTCGAGCGGGCGTTCCGGGACATCGCGCCGATCGAGCGGGTGATCGAGTCCGACCGGCGGCAGGTCGAGACCCGCATGGACTTCGAGACCTACCGTCGCCGCGTGCTCTCCGAGGACCGGGTGAGCCAGGGCCGGCGCCTGCTCGAGAAGCACCGCGATCTGCTCGAGGGGATCGGCCGCGACTTCGGGGTGCAGCCCCGCTTCATCGTGGCGCTCTGGGGCATCGAGAGCACCTTCGGCGCGTACAAGGGAACGTATCCGGTCGTCCCGGCCCTGGCGACGCTGGCGTGGGAAGGCCGCCGGGCGAGCTTCTTCCGGGGCGAGCTGCTGAGCGCGCTCCGCATCCTCGACGCCGGCGACATCGCGGTCGAGGACATGAAGGGGTCGTGGGCGGGGGCGATGGGCCAGAGCCAGTTCATGCCGTCGAGCTTCGTCCGCTTCGCGGTCGACTACGACGGCGACGGTCGACGCAACATCTGGTCCAGCACGCCGGACGTCCTGGCCTCGATCGCCAACTACCTCGCGAAGGCCGGCTGGACCGACCGCTACACCTGGGGCCGCGAGGTGCTTCCGCCGGCCGCGCTCGGCGCCGATCTGGTGGGGCTCGAGGTCAGGAAGCCCCTGCCGGCCTGGCAGGAGCTCGGCGTGCGGCGGAAGAACGGCGCCGCGCTCCCGGCGGTGCCGATCGACGCCTCGCTGGTGTGGATGGATGATCGTGCGGGACCGGCCTTCCTGGTGTACAAGAACTTCCGCGTCCTCATGGCCTGGAACCGGTCGACCTACTTCGCGGCGACCGTGGGCGAGCTCGCCGATCGCCTGGCCCGGGCATGAGGCGGCGCGGACGGGGCCGGTGCGGCCCGATGGTGGCGTTGCCGCGTCGCCGCCCGCCGGCGCCTGCGATGCGGCCGCGGCTCATCCGCTTCCGACCGCGGACGCTGCCGCCGCCGCAGGGCGGCGCCCGCAGTCCTTCGTTCGACCTGCCAGACACGAGGTTTCGATGCGTCTCCTGTCTTTGATCCTGTCGCGATTTCCGTGCGTGGTCGTCGCTCTGGTCGCGGCGCTGTGCCTCAGGCCGGCGTTGGCCTATGAGACGGACGCGAAGGCGGCCATCCTGATCGACGTGCAGACCGGCCAGGTGCTGCTCGAGCACAACGCCGATCAGCCGCTGCCGACGGCGTCGATGAGCAAGCTGATGACCGTTCTGATGGTGTTCGAGCGCCTCAGGGACGGGAGCTTGAGCCTGGACGACACCCTTCCGGTCAGCGAGAAGGCCTGGAGGAAGGGCGGCTCGAAGATGTTCGTCGAGGTCGGCACCCGGGTCCGGGTCGAGGACCTGATCCAAGGGATCGTCACCCAGTCGGGGAACGACGCCTGCATCGTCATCGCTGAGGGCCTGGCCGGGAGCGAATCCGCTTTCGCCGATCTGATGAACCGCCGCGCGGCCGAGCTCGGCCTCACCAACAGCCACCTCACCAACGCCAGCGGCTGGCCGGACCCCGAGCACATGATGAGCGTGCGCGATCTCGCCTCGGTCGCGCGCCTGCTGATCAGGGAGTATCCCGAATACTATCATTTCTTCGGCGAGGAATCCTTCACCTACAATGGCATCACCCAGCACAGCCGGAACCCGCTTCTGCGGGGCGATGCCGGCGTGGACGGACTGAAGACCGGCTTCACCAACGAGGCCGGCTATGGCCTCGTCGTCTCGGCCGCGCGGGGGGAACGGCGGCTGATCTCGGTGCTCGCCGGGCTGAAGACGCCGGGGGCGCGAGCGCGCGAAGGCGAGCGGCTCCTCGAGTACGGGTTCCGCCAGTTCGACAACTACCGGCTGTTCGCGGCCGGCGAGCCGGTCGTCGAGGCCGATGTCTGGCTGGGTGATGCGGGCACGGTCGCGCTCGTCGCCGGGGAGGACGTGCAGGTGACGCTCTCGCGCGAAGCCAGGCGCGACCTCCAGGTCAAGCTGGTCTATGACGCTCCGATCCCGGCGCCCGTCCGCTCGGGCTCCGAGCTCGCGCACCTCGAGATTGTCGCCCCCGGGCTCGACTCGCGCCGGATTCCGCTCTACGCCGGGAGCGACGTCCAGGCCGCGAGCCTGCTCGGCCGGATGAGCAGCGCCCTCGGCTATCTGATCTGGGGTCGGAGCTGAGCGCGGGCGGGACGGAGCATGCAACGCCCGGCGCCGGAAGCGGCGGCTGCGGGCGGTTGATCACCTTCGAAGGCGGCGAAGGGGCAGGCAAGTCAACCCAGGTCGCGGCGCTCGCCCGCGTCATGGAGGCATCCGGCCTCCCCGTCGTGCGCTCACGCGAGCCCGGCGGAACCCCTGGCGCCGAAGCGATCCGCGACCTGCTGCTCCAGGGGTCGGGCGATCGCTGGTCGTCGATCACGGAGGCACTGCTTCATACCGCCGCGCGGAGCGAGCACGCCGAGCGATGGATCCGCCCTCACCTCGCGAGCGGGCACTACGTGTTGATCGATCGGTTCGTCGACTCGACGCGCGTTTACCAGGGGATCGCGGGCGGGCTCGGCATCGGGCGCGTCGATCAGCTTCATCGGCTGGCGGTCGGCGACCTCGAGCCGGACTTGACGATCCTGCTCGACCTGCCGGCGGACCTCGGCCTGGAGCGCGCGAAGGCGACCAGGGGCGAAAATCGATATGAGCGCATGGGACGCGATTACCATGCACGAGTCCGCGACGGGTTCCTGGCGCTTGCCGCCGCAGCCTCGGGAAGGTTCAGGGTGATCGACGCGACCCGGCCGCCCGCGACCGTTGCACGGGACGTTCTTCGGGCGGTGGGCGAGCGTTTCCATCTCGATCTCCGCCGTGGTCCATGATCGAGCCGCGCGCGAATCCCGAGCTGCTGGGGCAGGAACGCGCTTGCACGGTCCTGGCTCAGGCGCTGCGCGTCGGGCGGATGCCCCACGCCTGGCTGTTGTCCGGACCGCGCGGGATCGGGAAGGCGACCCTCGCCTATCGCTTCACCCGCCGGCTGCTCGGCCGCGACGCGAGTGCCCGGGACGATCTCCCGCCCGAGGATCCCGTGTTCCGGCAGATCGCTCAGGGTGCCCATCCCGACCTCCGGGTGCTGGAGTTGCCCCGCGATCAGAAGACCGGTCGGCTCAAGGGCGAGATCGGGGTGGACGTCGTGCGCGAAGCCGCGGCCGCCCTGCACGGCACCGCGGCTCTGGGAGGCCGGCGGGTCCTCGTGATCGACAGCGCCGAAAGCCTCAACCGCAATGCCGCCAACGCCCTCCTCAAGCCGCTCGAGGAGCCGCCGCCGGGCGTCGTCATGCTCCTGGTCACGCACGACCCGGCACGGCTGCTGCCGACCATCCGCTCGCGCTGCGCCCTCCTGCGCCTCGCGCGCCTGGCGCCGCCGGTGATCGAGCGGATCCTCGCGCGTCAGGCGCCGGATCTCGATCCCGAGCTCCACCCCGCGCTCGCCCGCCTCGCCGGCGGCAGCGCCGGCCGGGCCCTGGAGATGGCCGCCGGCGGGCTCGATCTCTACCGGTCGATCGTCCGGGTCGTCGGCGCCGGGACCATCCGCCAGCAGGACCTTGTCGAGCTCGCCCAGCGACTGCACCGGCACGCCGAGACCGCAGGCAGCGAAAGTGTCCTCGGCCTGCTGCAGCTCCTCATCGCGCGGATCGCCGGGCTGGCGAGCGGGCGCCTCGAAGCGGCCCTTTTCGACGAGGAGGCCGAAGCCCTTCACCGCCTTGCGGCGCGCCGCCCTCTTGATCACTGGGCCATGCTGTGGGAGAAGGTCGCGCGCCTCCTGCGCCGGGCCGACGTGCTCAATCTCGACCGCAATCACGTTCTGTTGCTCGCCCTGGGCGACATGACGGGCCGGCCGCGCGGCGCTACCTGGTCCGATCCAGCGCTGCGCGGAGGCTTCGATGCCGTCGGCTGACGCCTTCTACGTCACCACGCCGATCTACTACGTCAACGATTCGCCGCACATCGGCCACGCCTACACCACCCTCGCCTGCGACACGCTGGCGAGGTTCGCGCGGCTCGAGGGACGCCGGACGAAGCTGCTGACCGGCACCGACGAGCACGGGCAGAAGGTCGAGAAGGCCGCCGCCGCGGCCGGTCTTGCGCCACAGACGTTCACCGACCAAGTCTCGGAGCGCTTCCGCGAGCTCGCCCGCCGGATGGACGTCAGCAACGACGACTTCATCCGGACCAGCGAGCCCCGCCATCTCCGGGCGGTTCAGGCCCTCTGGCAGACCCTGCGCGAGCGCGACCAGATCTACCTCGACAGCTATTCCGGCTGGTATTCGGTGCGCGACGAGACCTACTTCAGCGAGAGCGAACTCGTCGACGGTCGCGCGCCGACCGGTGCCCCGGTGGAGTGGGTCGAGGAGCCCAGCTATTTCTTCCGGCTGTCGGCCTGGCAGGAGCCACTGCTCCGGCTGTACGAGGAATGCCGGGGCTTCATCCTGCCCGGGACACGGCGCAACGAGGTGATCAGCTTCGTCCGGGGCGGCCTGCAGGACCTTTCCGTGTCCCGGACCAGCTTCAGCTGGGGCATTCCGGTGCCCGACGACCCCAAGCACGTGATCTACGTCTGGCTCGACGCGCTGACCAACTACCTTTCGGTGCTCGGCTATCCGGATCGGGAAGCGGAGGACCTGCGGACCTTCTGGCCGGCGGACGTGCACGTCGTGGGCAAGGACATCCTGCGCTTCCACGCGGTCTACTGGCCGGCCTTCCTGATGGCCGCCGGCATCGAGCCGCCGCGCCGGGTGTTCGCGCACGGCTGGTGGACGAACGAGGGGCAGAAGATATCCAAGTCTCTCGGCAACGTGATCGACCCCCTCGAGCTGATCGACACCTACGGCCTCGACCAGACCCGCTACTTCCTGCTGCGCGAGGTGCCGTTCGGCAACGACGGCGATTTCTCCCACGCCGCGATGATCAACCGGATGAACCGGGACCTGGCGAACGACTACGGCAACCTGGTGCAGCGGGTGCTGGCGATGGTCCAGCGTTACCTGGACGGTCGGGCGCC
>DASUSF010000017.1:0-19501 GCA_036375275.1 Geminicoccaceae bacterium
TGAGCGGCTCGGCAGGCGCTCCTGCGGTCCGCGGCCAGAGCGGAGCCCGATACGACGGAACCGCCTGCAAGCGGTTCCGATCGGGTGGATCCGCCCTTATCCATTGCAACAGAGCAATTTTCTTCCGATGAGCGGGGTGACGTTGCGGTTCGCGAGTGCCGGTCTTGTCGCATCGGAAACCGCTCTAGGAGGCCCGGCGCCGGACCTCGCGGTTCATCGCGATCCGCCGCTCCGCCACCTCGTCGAGGCGCGCGGCGAGCCCGGGATCGGTCGCGAGCAGAGCGCGCAGGTCGTCCTCGAGCAGGACCAGGAGCCGGCAATAGCCGAGCGCGGTGACGTCGGCCTGGCGGCGCCGGCGGCCGAGCAGCGCGAGCTCGCCGAAGAAGTCGCCGCGCCCGAGCCGGATCCTCTGGCGGCCGACCGTGACCTCGACCGCGCCGGATGAGATGAAGTACATCCGGTCACCCCGTTCGCCGCGCGTGATCAGCCGTTCCCGCGGCACCGCGAAGCGGGTCTGCAGCAGCGCGCTGACGCGGGCCAGCTGGGCCTCGTCGAGGCCGTCGAACAGCGGGACCTGGCGGACCAGCTCCTCGGTGTCGAGGCCGAGGTCGAGGGGCGGGCGCCGCCAGACGGTGCTGCGCCGGGCCTGGACGTCGCGGATCAGGTCACCGAGCAGCTCGGGCCCGATCAGGCCCTCGTCGAACAGCACCCGGTACTCCTCCATCTCGAGACGGAGCGCGTTCTGCCGCAGAAAGCGGCGTTCCAGAGCATCCGCGTAGGCGGGATACTGCAGGCGGAGCGCGTCCAGGGCCTGGCCGATCGACGCGCTCCGCTGCGCCAGGATCTCGTGGATCAGATCCGCGACCCGCCGGCCGAGGATCCGGCTCATCCGCCCCTGGACGAAGCGGTCGAGCTCCGTGAGCACCATCCGCTCGACCAGCAGGAACTCGAACCGGTCGGCCAGCACGCGGACCAGCGGCCGGTCGATCCGGATCCAGCGGTGCGCGGCGTGCGCCGCGCGGAAGGTCCAGGTGAAGCGGAGCGAGTTCCGCGCGGCGCGGATATAGCCGAGCCGCCCTTCGGCGCGGGCCCGGTCGATCAGCCGGTCGGCGGCGCCGAGCAGGCGCTCGAGGATGCGCCGCGAGACCGAGCGGTGGCGGAAGTGCTCGATGACCAGCTCGCGCTCGCGCACCGCGAGCGCCGTGAGGCCGAGCCCGACCCGGTCGCGCTGGCTGATCCGGCTGTCCAGCTCGCCCTCCGCGGCAGCGTCCGCGATCTGCCGCTCGTACGGCCCGATCACGTCCGCGAGCGGCCCCTCGCCGATCCGGTGCGCGCCCGCGACCTCCCGCACGGCGTGCCGGACGTCGTCGAGGGCCAGCGCCAGCACCTGCTGGCGCAGCGCCCGGTCGAGCGGCGACAGCCGGTCGAGCTTCAGGAGATGGATCAGCGGGCGGAGCGTGGTGCCGTTGATCAGCAGGGTCACCAGCACGAAGCCGGTCGCGAGGATCGCCACCGGCCGCTGGATGTCCTCGATCAGGAGCCGGTTCTCGGTGATCGCGAGGGCGAGCGCGAGCGTGACCGCGCCGCGGAGCCCGCCCCACAGCAGCACGAGCTTGAAGCGGTGGCTGACCCGCTCGGCCAGGCCGCCGGCGCTCAGAAGGGGCAGGAGGCCGAACAGGACCAGCGCCCGGGCGGCGAGCGCCGCCGCGGTGACCACCCCGATCAGCAGCGCGTCGTAGGCGGTGGCCCCGAGCATCAGCCGCGGCACCAGCATCGAGGCCAGGATGAACACCAGCGAGCCGGCCCAGAACGAGAGCTGCCCGAACAGCTCGTGCAGGAAGGTGCGGTTCTCCGGCCGGAACCGGCTCGGCGCCATCGCGCTGACGACCAGGCCGGCCGCCACCACCGCGAGCACGCCCGAGACCCCCAGCAGGCGCTCGCCCAGGATGTAGGCGATGTAGGGCAGCGCCAGCATGAAGGTCGCCTCGGCGAGCCGGGAATCGCCGAGCCACGGCACCAGCCCCATCACCAGCCGGGCGACCAGCGCGCCGAACGCGGCGCCGCCGGCGAAGGCGCTGAGGAAGGCCAGGACACCCTCGCCCACGGTCTCCTCGCGACCGGTGATCAGGAGGCTGAGCAGGGCGGCGAACAGGGCGATCGCGGCGGCGTCGTTGAGCAGGCTCTCGCCCTCGACCAGGCGGGTGAGCCGGCCGGGCGCGCCGAGGTCGCGGAAGATCGCGATCACCGCGGCCGGGTCCGTGGTCGCGACGATGGCGCCGACCAGGAGGCAGGCGGCGAGCGGCAGGTCGCTCACCGGCTGGAGGCTGAAGCCGACCGCGGCGGTGGTGATCAGGACCGCGACCACGGCGAGCAGGAAGATCGGCGCCGCATCGTCGAGCATGCGGCGGACGTCGATCGCCAGCGCCGCCTCGAACAGGAGAATCGGCAGAAAGATGAACAGGAAGCCCTGGGAGGTGATCGGGAAGTCGAGCAGCAGCTCCGCGATCTGGTCCGTCGCCGGCGTGAGATCGGCGCGGATCAGCACGCCGGCGCCGACGCCGATCAGCGTGCCGACCACCGCGAGCAGCACCGAAGGGGCGAGGTTGAGGCGCACCGCGAGCGGCTGCAGGGCGCCGATCAGCACGAGCAGGCCGGCGACGGTGATCAGGATCGAAGGCAGGCTGAGCATGGCGCCGATGCTTGTGCGGCCGACGCCGGCGAAGCGCAACCTCTAAGGGAATTCCGGCGACCCCGCTTCGATCGCGCCCGCCAGCGCGGCCCGCATGTGGGAAGGCGGCGGTGCCTCGACCTCGACCGGCGCCCGGTTCGGATACAGCGGCACGCGGAGCGACCGCGCGTGGAGGTGGAGCGGGGCGTCGCGGGGCGCGACCCCGTACACTCCGTCGCCCCGGATCGGGCAGCCCACCGCCGCCAGATGGACCCGGAGCTGATGGGTCCGCCCGGTGAGCGGGCGAAGCTCGAGCCAGGTCGCGCCGTGGAGGCGCGCCAGCGTGCGGTAGCGCGTGCACGCCGCGTCGCCCGCCGGGTCGACCTTCATCCACCAGCCGCGGGTGTCGGAGCGGCGCGCGAGCGGGAGCTCGATCCGCCCTTCGGATGCCGGTGGGGCGCCATCGACCACCGCCCAGTACACCTTGTCGACCGCACCGGCGGCGAACAGCCGGCCGAGCCGGGCGAGCGCCTTCCGGTGCCGGCCGAGCACGAGGCAGCCACTGGTGCCCCGGTCCAGCCGGTGCGCGAGGGCCGGTCGTGCCGGCAGGCCGAAGCGCAGCGCGTCGAGGTGGTCGTCCAGGGTCGGCCCGCCGCCCGGCCCCCTGTGCACCGGCAGCCCCGCCGGCTTGTCGAGCACCAGCATCAGGCCGTCGCGGTAGAGTAGCCGATCTTCCAGGTTGAGAGTTGCGTGATCCATGTTAATCAGAAATTGGAATGGCGTCGACCGCGCGTGCCGCCGGGCCTGGCGTTGGCACGGTCTTGCCGGACCGGCGACGGATCGTGGTAAGCGAACCTGGTGCGGACCATCGGAAGGGACGGGATTGGACGAGGAGCGTGGCACGGCGCTGGTGACCGGTGCGGCCACCCGGGTGGGCCGTGCCCTGGCGCTCGGAGCTGCGGCGCTCGGCTTCGACGTCGCCGTGCATTACCACCGCTCCGCCGGGGCGGCGGACGACACGGTCAGCGAGATCCGGGCGTCGGGCCGGCGTAGCGCCGGCTTCGCCGCCGACCTCGCCGATGCCACGATGAGCGCGGCGCTGGTCGAGGGCGTGGCCGCGGCGCTCGGCCCGGTCCGGCTGCTCGTCAACAACGCGGCGATCTTCGAGTTCGACCGGCCGGAGAGCGTCAGCGACGCCTCCTGGGCCCGGCACATGGCGATCAACCTGCACGCTCCGTTCCTGCTCACCCAGGCGATGCTGAGAGGCCTGCCGGCGGCCGTCGACGGCCACGTCGTCAACCTCACCGACCAGCGGGTCCTGAACCCGACCCCGAACTATACCTCCTACACCGTCTCCAAGGTGGCGCTCGCCGGGCTGACCCGGCACCTCGCCCTGGCGCTGGCGCCGCGGGTCCGGGTCAACGCGATCGCGCCCGGGATCGTGCTGCCGGCGGAGGGCATGGCCGGAGAGGACCTCGCCCGGCTCGCGCAGGCCGCGCCGCTCCGGCGGGCGACCTCGGCGGACGAGATCGCGGGCGCGCTCCGCTGGCTGGTCGAGACGCCGTCGGTCACCGGGCAGACGCTGACCCTCGATTCCGGTCTCCATCTCGGGTGGCTGCATCCCGGTCAGCAGCCGGGGGCCGGGTGATGCTCGCGGCCGCCACCGCACCCGCCCTGGCGCCGGATCCGGAGGCCTGCCAGACGCTCCGGCACGTGGCGCTGTTCACCCAGGACATGTCCGGCGGCGGCGCCTTCACGACGGTCTTCGCGAGCTATGCCCGGGCCCTGGCGCGGAGCGGCGTGCGCAAGATCGACCTGGTGACGGTGCGGGGCGATCCGGCCCGCTCCGAGATCCCGTTCCCCGACCGGAGCCGCGCCGTGCCGCTCGGGGGCGGCGGCGCGGGCGGGGCGGTCCTGCCGCTGGCCCGCTACCTGGAGCGCGAGCAGCCGGACGTCCTGATCTCCGGACCGATCGTCCCCAACCTCGCCGCCTGCCTCGCCAGGCGCCTCGCCCGCCGCTGGCGGGGGCGGCTGGTCCTGAGCCACCATCATCCGCTCGACCTCGCCCGGCGACAGACCTGGAAGAACAGCCCGACCCTGGTGCGCCTGCTGTATCCGACCGCGGACGCCTCCTTCGCGGTCTCGCCAGGGGTGCGCGAGGATGCGGTCCGGGTGGCCCGGACCGATCCGCGCCGGACCGCCTGCATCCCGGTGCCGGTGCCGCCGGCCGGGGCGGGCGGCGCTCCGCCGCCGCACCCATGGCTCCGGCCCGACGGCCGGGAGCGACCCCTGTTCCTGACCGTCGGCCGCCTCGAGCCGGTCAAGAACCTGTCGCTGCTGCTCGAGGGGTTCCGGCGCGCCGCAGGGGTGAGCGGGGGGCGGCTCTTGGTGGTCGGCGAGGGCTCGGCGGAGAGCGGGCTCCCGGGCGCGATCCGCGCCGCCGGCCTCGGCGACCGGGTCGCCCTCACCGGCCGCGTGCCGTCGACCCTGCCCTACTACCGCGGCGCCGACGTCTTCGTGCTGACCTCGGACGAGGAGGGCTACGGCCTCGTCCTGCTCGAGGCGATGCGGGAAGGCGTGCCGGTGATCAGCACGGACGCCCTCGGCTCCGGTCCGCGCTTCCTGCTCGACGGCGGCGCGGCGGGCAGGCTGATCCCGCGGAACGACCCGTGCGCGCTGGCCGGCGCGATGATCGAGCTCTCCGCCGCCGATCGCCGCGATGTTCTGCGCGCTGCCGCGTCGCGGCGGCTCGCGGCCCTGTCGCCGGAGCGGATCGGGGCGCAGCTGACCCGGTTCCTGAGCGACGGGCGCGCCGTCGGAACGGGGTTAGCCGCCCGTTAACCTTCATCCGCCATGTCCTTCCCGGCGACCTGAGAGAGGATGGCTGATGGACACCGGCGACCCCGCTGCGTCGGCGAGGGGTCGGGTCGTCCCGACGGACCGCTCCCGAGTCGTCGACCATCATCCCTGCACCGCGGCGGATCCTTTGCGGATCATCCCGACCGACCCGGATCGGACACCCGCGCGGAAGCGGTTCCGTCAGGTCGGAGTCGGCGCCGGGGCCGCGCGTGGCGCGGCGGCGATCGGCAGAACCGGCGCGGCGTCCCGACGGGCGGCGGCCTGCTCGAGCCAGCGCGCGCAGGCGTCCGCCGGGAGCGGGGGGCAGCTCATGAAGGCCTGGACCGCGCTGCAGTCGTGGTGGCGGAGAAAGGCGACCTGCGCCTGAGACTCGGCGCCGGTCGCGACGCAGCGGATGCCGAGGTGCCGGGCGAGTTCGAGAATCGCGGTCACGGTCGCCGTCTGCGGCGCATCCGCCGGAATCCCCTGAAGCAGGACCCGGTCGAGCTTGATCGTGTCGATCGCGCCCGACTGGAAGCCGCGCAGCGACGTGACTCCGGACCCGAAGGCATCGAGAGCGAGGCGGAGCCCGGCGGCCCGGAGCCATTTCAAGCCGGCGCCGCCGCCGTCCAGATCGGCGAGGAGCCGGGCCTCGTCGACCTCGATCTCGATGGCGCGCGGCGGGACGCCGGCCGGCTGCAGACGCTGCTCGACCATGCCCGTCAGGTCGCTCCACTGGAGCTGGCGACGGACCAGCAGCGGCAGCGCCAGATGCAGCTGATCGAGCTCGAAGCGCCGCCACGCCGCGAGCTGGTCGATCGCCGCGTCGACCATCCAGGCCATCAGGAGGTCGGTCAGCCCTGAGGCCTCCGCGAGCGGCAGGAACCGGTCGGGGGCGATCAGGCCGAGCTCGGCGTGCCGCCAGAAGGGCAGGGCAGCGATCCCCACCTCGCCCGGCACGAGCGCGATCTGCGGCTGGAAGTGCAGCACGAACTCGCCGGCCAGAAGGCCGCGCCGGAGATCGCTGGCGAGCAGCGCGCCCCGCTGCACGCTCCGCTCGAGCGCGGGGTTCGCGAAACGGTAGAGATTGCCGCCCTCGGCCTTCGCCCGGTACATGGCGGCGTCCGCCGCGCCCTGCAGGTCGGCCGGGGCGTCGGCATCGTCCGGATAGAGCGCGATGCCCAGGCTCGCGGTCACCCGGACCTCGCGGTCACCGAGCAGGACCGGTGGGGCCACCGCGTCCAGAAGCTTGCGCGCGACCAGGGCGGCGTGCTCGGGCCGGGCGAGGTTCTCGATCACCAGGGCGAACTCGTCGCCGCCGGTGCGGGCGACGGTGTCGGTCTCCCGGAGCCGTCCCTGGAGGCGCTCGGCCATCACGCAGAGCAGCCTGTCGCCGGCGGCGTGGCCGAGGCCGTCGTTGACCTGCTTGAAGCCGTTCAGGTCCAGGATCATGACCGCCACCAGGCGGTCGTTGCGGCGGGCCCACGCGAGCGCCCGCTCGAGCCGGTCCTGGAGCAGCGTCCGGTTGGCGAGGCCGGTCAGCTGATCCTGGCGCGCGAGCCGGCTCAGGCGGTCGGCCTGGCGGCGTCTGGCGAGAGCGTAGCGGACGGCCCGCTCGAGCAGCACGTCGTCCACGTGGTCCTCGTCGAGGAAGTCGGCGACGCCGAGCGCCATCGCTTCCAGGTCCGCCTCGAGGCACGGCTCGGCCGCGAGCATCACGATCGGGACGGGGACCTCGCGGCTGCGGGCCGCGCGGAGAAAGGCCATCCCCCGACCGTCGCGCTCGGCCACCAGGCAGATGTCGAAGGCGGCGCCGTGCAGGCGCGCGAGCCCTTCCTCATCGCCGCTCGCCCGCTCGATCCGGAAGCGCAGGTGCCGGATCCGGTCGAGCCGGCTCCGGGTCAGGACGAAGCCGTCGTCGTCGTCGTCGACCAGCAGCGCCCGCACCTCGTCGCCACGGGTGAGCAGGGCACCGACCTGCGCATTCCCGCCGCCGAGGAACATCCGTGCGTCCTCGGCCAGCGCGAGCGCGCTCGATTCCCGATGATCTCCCTCGAATGCGGGCAACGGATGGGTCTCGCCACGTCTCCGACCCGCGTGCCTTAGCAGAATATGACGGTGCTGGCAAAACCGACGGATGATTCGGGACCGCTGGATCCGCCTATACAGCAAAACACCGGAGTCGATGCTTCGGTTCGCGGGCAGGCCAGGGAGAGGCTCGCACGCGCTCCGCGCCGTTCGGCCGCAACCGGCCGGCGCAGCCCTCAGGCGGCTTCTCGAGCGCCCGGGAAAGATCGGGGGATGACGCCGCGGTTGCCGGGGAGGAGAATGATCCCGCCCGGAGCAACCGGGCGTTGCCCTTGACATTGGAAGTGCCAGATGAGACTGAGCCGAGAAGTGGAGGTTGCAACAGGTCTTCTACGGTGAACCTGCTGTGGCGGGCGTTGCTCGCCGGATTTTCCGTCGCCCTGGCGGCCGGCTCGCTGCTCCGGCCGCGCAGGCGGCCTGTGCGACGTCGCGGTTCGCCGAACCTCCTCGACCAGGCGCTGGTGGCGGCGGACGGCACGCGCCTGCCGTTCCGCGTCTGGCAGCCGCAAGGCGAGCCGCTGGCGGTGATCGTGGCGCTGCACGCGTTCGGCGACTGGCGCGAGGGCTTCGCGGCGTGCGCGCCGCTGTTCGCCGCGCGCGGCCTCATGGTCTATGCCTACGACCAGCGGGGCTTCGGCGAGACGCGCTCGCGCGGCGAATGGGCCGGCGCCGAAACCCTGGGCGGCGACGTGGTCGACGTGGTCCGGGCGATCCGCGAGCGCCATGCCGAGCTGCCGCTTGCGATCCTCGGCGAGAGCATGGGCGGCGCGATCGCCCTCGCCGCCTTCGACCGGCCCGAGCCGCCGGCGGCCGACGCGCTGGTGCTGGTGGCGCCGGGGGTGCGCGGCGACCTGCCGCTTCGCCAGCTGCACGACGTCGCGCTCCGGCTCGGCGCGCTCGCGCTGCCCTGGCTCACGATCGAGCTCCGGCGTGGCGGTCGCCCGTGGCTGCTGCCCGAGGAGGCGGAACGCTTCGCCGACGACCCGCAGATCCTGCGCGACCTGAACGTCACGACGTACGAGGGCCTGATCGAGCTCGCCGAGCGGGCGAGCGCGGTTCCGCGCGCCGCCCTGCCTCCGGCGCTGGTGATCTACGGCAGCCTCGACACGACGGTTCCGGAGTCCGCGATCACCCAGCTCATGACCCGCCTCGGCAACCGCGGCGCGCTGCGCGAGTACCCGGACCGGCACCACCTCCTGCTGCACGAGCACAACGTGGATCAGGTGGTGGACGACTGCATCGCCTGGCTCGAGCCGCAGCTCGCCGCCGCGCGCGAGCGGCGGCGTGTCGAGCAGGCTGCCGCCGCGGCGGCAGCGCGCGAGGCAGAAGCGGCGGCAGCGCGCGAGGCAGAGGCGGCGCGCGAGGCGGAAGCGGCGCCGGCCGAGGCTCCGGCGTCGGGCGCGGAGGCCGAAGGGGGCGAGCCCAAGGACGGTCAGGTGCGGGCCGGACCCGAGCCCGCGGCGCCACGCGCGGCCGAATAGCCACACCCGAACGCCGCGCCGGCGGTGGCCGGCCCGGCGCCCCGCTCAGCAGACCTCAGACCTCAGTGGAGGTCGGCCCAGATCTTGCGCTTGGTGGCGTAGAGCAGCCCGGTCATGACGATCAGGAACAGCATCACCTTCAGGCCGGTCTGCTTGCGTTCCTCGAGACGCGGCTCCGCCGCCCAGGTGAGGAAGGTCGCGACGTCGTGGGCCATCTGCTCGACCGTGGCGGGGGTGCCATCGGCATAGGTCACGCCGTCCTCGTTCAGCGGCGGCGGCATCGCGATCCAGTGCCCCGGGAAATAGGCGTTGTAGTACATCCCCGGAGGGGCTTCCTCAGCGCCCGGCGGCTCGGTGTAGCCGCGCATCAGGCTGTAGAGGTAGTCGGTCCCGTCGGCCCGCGCCTTGGTGATCAGGGACAGGTCCGGCGGCAGGGCGCCGCCGTTGGCGGCCCGCGCCTGGCCCTCGTTGGCGTAGGGGCTCGGGATGCGGTCGGACGGCAGCGCCTCGCGCTCGAACATCTCGCCGTCGTCGTTGGGCCCGTCGGTCACGGTGTACTCGCTCGCGAGCGCGCGGACCTGATCCTCGCTGAACCCGATGTCGGTGAGGTTCCGGAACGCGATGTAGTCGACCCCGTGGCAGCCCGAGCAGACCTCCCGGTAGACCTGGAAGCCTCGCTGCGCCGCGGCCCGCTCGAAGGTCCCGAACACGCCCTCGTGCGGCCAGCTGACGTCGATCGGCCCGGTTCCGTTCTCCACCGCAGCCGCGCTGCCGGCGATGGCGCCGCCGAGCAGCACGGCGAGCGCGATCCTTCCCGTCTTCACCATGCTCACCTCACTCGGCCGGCGTGGCTGCGGCGCCGGACGGCAGCACCGGCTGGCTAATGCTGTGCGGCAGCGGCTTCGGACGCTCGAGCTTGCCGAGCAGCGGCAGGAGGATCAGGAAATGGAAGAAGTAGTAGGCCGTGCCGATCTGGGCGAGCACGACGTAGATGCCCTCCGGCGGCTGCGAGCCGAGGTAGCCGAGCAGCACGGAATCCGCGACCAGGATCCAGAAGAACAGCTTGTAGATCGGCCGGAACCTCGCGCTCCGCACCGGCGACGTGTCCAGCCAGGGCAGGACGAACAGCACCAGGATCGAGCCGAACATCAGGATCACGCCCATCAGCTTCGCCGGGATGAACAGGACGTCGAAGGTGATCGCGCGGAGGATCGCGTAGTAGGGCAGGAAGTACCACTCGGGCACGATGTGCGCCGGGGTCGCGAGCGGGTTCGCCGGAATGTAGTTGTCCGGATGGCCGAGCAGGTTCGGCGAGTAGAACACGAACCAGCCGAAGACCAGCAGGAAGACGCCGAGGCCGAACAGGTCCTTGACCGTGTAATAGGGATGGAAGGGGATGCTGTCCTTGGGCGACTTGCGCTCGATCCCGAGCGGGTTGTTCGAGCCGTGCTCGTGCAGGGCGATCATGTGCAGCATGACCACGGCGACGATCGCGAACGGCAGGAGGTAGTGCAGCGAGAAGAAGCGGTTGAGGGTCGGCTGGTCGACCGAGAACCCGCCCCAGAGCCAGGTCACGATGCCGTCGCCGACGATCGGGATGGCCGAGAACAGGTTGGTGATGACCGTCGCGCCCCAGAAGCTCATCTGGCCCCACGGCAGGACGTAGCCCATGAACGCGGTCGCCATCATGAGCAGCAGGATCACCACCCCGAGCATCCAGAGGAGCTCGCGCGGCGCCTTGTAGGAGCCGTAGTAGAGGCCCCTGAACATGTGGATGTAGACCACGATGAAGAACATCGACGCGCCGTTGGCGTGGGAGTAGCGGAGCAGCCAGCCGAAGTTCACGTCGCGCATGATCCGCTCGACGCTCTCGAAGGCGTGGTCGACGTGCGGCACGTAGTACATCGCGAGGACGATGCCGGTCAGGATCTGGATGACCAGCACGATCCCGGCGAGCGAGCCGAAGTTCCAGAGATAGCTGAGGTTCCGCGGCGCCGGGTAGTCGACCAGGAAGGCGCGCGTCGTGCTGAACACCGGCAGCCGGTGCTCGACCCAGCGGACGAGCCCGTTGTTGAACGTCGGGCGGTCGCTCGCGCCTGCGCTCATGGTTTCCCCCGTCCCGCCGCTCGACCTCAGCCGATGCGGACCGTCTGCTCGTCGATGAACTCGTACTCCGGCACCACGAGGTTCTGCGGCGCCGGACCGCGGCGGATCCTTCCGGACTGGTCGTAGTGCGACCCGTGGCAGGGGCAGAACCAGCCGCCGTAGTCGCCGACCACGTCGCCCTGCTGGCCGAGCGGCACGCAGCCGAGATGGGTGCAGACCCCGACCACCACCAGCCACTGCGGCTCCAGGACGCGCTCCTCGTCGGGCTGCGGGTCGGGCAGCTCGGCAAGATCGACCGAGCGCGCGCCCTCGATCGCGTCCTCGGTCCGGTTCCAGATGAAGACCGGCTTGCCGCGCCACTTGACGGTGATCCGCTGGCCCGGCTCCATGCCCGACAGGTCGACCTCGACCGACGCCAGCGCGAGCACGTCCGCGGACGGGTTCATGCTGTCGATCAGCGGCCAGACCATGGCCGCGGCGCCGACCGCGGTGGTCGCGCCTGCGAGCAGGTAGAGGAAGTCCCGCCGGTCGCCAGCGTCCTCGGGATGCCCGGCCGCCGGGCTCTGGGTCTCGGCCATCTTGCTCCCACGCTCTTGTGTGCGCCTGGGTTCTGGCGGAACGCTGGCGAAACTTAGAAGACGCTCAGACGAGGCGCAAGCGCAGTGACCAACCTGTCGCAGGCCGGCGGAGGCGGGCGGCCGCAGCCACCCGCCCTCGCGCTGTTCGAGCCGGAGATCGCGCCGAACGTCGCCGCCGCCATCCGCCTCGCCGCCTGCCTCGCGGTGCCGCTGCACCTGATCGAGCCGCTGGGCTTCGTCCTCGACCCGCGGCGCCTGCGCCGGGTGGCGATGGACTACGCGGCCGAGGCCACGCTCCACCGGCACGCCTCGTTCGAGGCGTTCGAGGCCTGGCGGCTGGGCGCCGGGCGGCGCCTGATCCTGATGAGCACCGCCGCCAGGTCGAGCCACCTGGAGCTCGCCTACCGGCCGGGCGACGTGCTGCTCGCGGGCAGCGAGAGCACGGGCGTCCCCGCCGCCGTCGGAGCCCGCGCCACGCACGCCGTCCGCGTGCCCCTCGCCGCCCGGACCCGCTCGCTCAACGTCGTCACCGCGGCGGCGATCGTCCTCGGCGAGGCGCTCCGCCAGCTCGACGCCTTCCCCGAGCGTCCCTGATCACGTGGTCCTTGGCCTCCGGCGGCGCGGCGGTATAACGGCGGGCGACGCTTCCAGCCAGGGTCCGACATGACCGGGTCCGAGACGCCCGACCTCCGCGAGCCGGCACGCGCCTGGTTCGAGCGCCTGCGCGACCGGATCTGCGCGGCCTTCGAGGCGCTCGAGGACGCCTGCGCGGGGCCCGCCGCCGGGTCGCTCGCCGCCGGCCGGTTCGAGCGCCGGCCCTGGGACCGGATCGAGGGCGGCGGCGGCGTCATGGCCCTGATGCACGGCCGGGTCTTCGAGAAGGTCGGGGTCAACGTCTCGACCGTGTTCGGGACCTTCCGGCCGGAGTTCGCCGGCCAGATCCCGGGCGCCGGGGAGGATCCCCGATTCTGGGCGAGCGGCATCTCCCTCGTCGCGCACCCGCGCAACCCGCACGTGCCGCCGGCGCACATGAACACCCGTCACATCCGGACCGCCCGGGCGTGGTTCGGCGGCGGCGCCGATCTCAACCCGATCGTTCCCGACGACGCCGACACGGCCCAGTTCCACGCCCGCCTGAAGGGCGCCTGCGACGCCTTCGACCCGACCTGGTACGAGCGCTTCAAGGCCTGGGCGGACGAGTACTTCTGGCTGCCGCACCGGCACGAGCACCGGGGCGTCGGGGGCATCTTCTACGATTACCTGGAGGACGAGCCGGAGCACGCCTTCGCCTTCACGCGCGCGGTGGGCGAGGCATTCCTCGACGTCTATCCCCGGCTCGTCGCCCGCCACATGGACCGGTCCTGGACCGAGCAGGAGCGGTCGCATCAGCTGGTGCGGCGCGGCCGCTACGTGGAGTTCAACCTGCTCTACGACCGCGGCACCCAGTTCGGCCTCCGGACCGGCGGCAATCCCGAGGCGATCCTGATGTCCCTGCCGCCGCTCGTCGCCTGGCCCTGACCGGCCGCCCGCAACGGAGAACCAAGATGGATCTGAACAAGCTGCCCGTCGGCAAGAACCCGCCGCACGAGGTCAACGTGGTGGTCGAGGTCCCGCTCCGCTCCGACCCGATCAAGTACGAGTTCGACAAGGACACCGGCGCGATCACGGTCGACCGCTTCCTCTACACGACCATGTTCTATCCCTGCAATTACGGCTTCATCCCGCACACGCTGGCGGACGACGGCGATCCGGTCGACGTCATGGTGGT
The DNA here is from genome assembly GCA_036375275.1 of Geminicoccaceae bacterium. Taxonomy (GTDB): domain Bacteria; phylum Pseudomonadota; class Alphaproteobacteria; order Geminicoccales; family Geminicoccaceae; genus DASUSF01. The sequence goes on from DASUSF010000017.1 coordinate 13,528, forward strand.
CGGGCGGTTGCCGGTGCAGCCGGGGGCGGTGATCGCGGTCCGGCCGATCGGGCTCCTGGAGCTCGAGGACGAGGCGGGGGGCGACGAGAAGGTGCTTGCGGTGCCGATCCCGAAGATCACCCTGCTCTACGAGAAGGTGCAGAGCTGGCAGGACATTCCCGAGATCGACCTCAAGCGGATCCAGCACTTCTTCGAGCACTACAAGGACCTGGAGCCGGAGAAGTGGGTGAGGGTCGGCAACTGGCGCGACCGCGACCTGGCTCATGAGGTGATCAACCGGGCGATCGAGCGCGCCAAGAGCGCCTGACCGTCGCGCGCCTTGTCGGACGCGCCCCGCCGCACCACGTCCGGGCGGGGCGGACGGCGCCCCTCGGGCCCGGCCCGAAGCACGGGTGCCCGAAGGACAGGTGCCCGAGGACAGGTGGAGGTGGCGATGCCGATGACCGCGAGGCCGACGATCGACCCCGAGCGAGCGCTCGCCGACCCGGCGGCGAGCTTCGTCTCGCCGGAGCAGGTCGTGCAGCACCCGACGCTCCGCCTCGGCGACAAGATCCTGATCCTCCGCCGCTGGGAGAGCCTGGTCGCGGACGAGCCGGTGGCGGAGGAGGTCGGCATGGCGGGCGGCGAGCCCGGCCTGCTCGACCGCATCGTGGCCGCCCTCGATCATCTCGAGAGCCTGAGTGGCGACGAGCCGCCGGCCGACCGGGAGCACGGCTGATGCGGCGCCTGGCGCCCCGGCGCCGGGAGGGCCGGGCTTGAGCCTGTCGCGGCCGGTCGAGCGCGAGCCGATCCATCATCGCCGGATCGACTGCCGGGGCTACCGCCGGAGCGACGGTCTCTGGGACATCGAGGGACGCCTGGTCGACACCAAGACCTATCCGTTCGAGAACGCCCTGCGGGGCGTGGTCGAGCCGGGCGAGGCGCTCCACGACATGTCGATCCGCCTGACCCTGGACGACCGGCTGACCGTGATCGGGATCGAGGCGACAACGGACGCGGCGCCGTTCGCCGCGTGCCCGGCGATCACGCCGGCGTTCCGGAGCCTCGAGGGCCTGACGATCGGCCCCGGCTGGCGCCGCGCGGTGCAGTCCAGGCTCGGCGGAATCAAGGGCTGCACGCACCTGGTCGAGCTGCTCGGACCGGTGGCGACGACGGCGTACCAGACCATCTACAGCTGGCGGGCGCGGCAGGACCCCGCGATCGACGACGACCGGCCGCCGCCGCATCTCAACACCTGCCACGCGCTCGCCCGCGACGGCGAGGCGGTCCGGCTGCACTGGCCGAGGTGGTACACCGGGGGCGGCGGCGCGGGAGCGCTCACGGACGCGACGGTGCCCGGAAAAGCGAAAGTCTGACCGGCCGCCTCATTCGGGCGCGGGCTCGGCGGCCTCGTCCGGCGTGCGGGCGACGATCGCGAGGGCATGGATGTCGGTCCGCATGAGCTCGCCGAGGGCGGCATAGACCATGCGCTGCCGCTCCAGCCGGCCGCGGCCCGCGAATGCCGTCGCCACGATCCGCACCCGGAAGTGGCTCTCGCCCTCCGGTCGGGCGCCGGCGTGGCCGCGGTGACGGTGCGACTCGTCGATCACCTCGAGCTCCGCCGGCGCCAGCGCCGCGACCAGTCGTCTCTCGATCTCCGTCGATACACGCATCATTCTCATCGTCCCTGCTATGGTTGAGGATTGCAACAGGGGTCGCGCAGCGCGTGAGCCCGGCACGTCGGGCCTCGATCGTCGGGCTTTTTTCACAACCGGCCGTTCATGGCGGCTTCAGGTACGCACAGGATGTATAGCCCTGGGGCAACTCTCGCTTTACGATTTTGAAAGAGGTTCAAGCTAACTCGGGGTAGAACGGGAATGAGGCCACGTCACCGCCGCGTCGCGATCCCCGCGGGGATCGCCGGCGGCGTGGATCGCGCCGCCCGATGGCACCCCGGAGGGGATGGAGAAGACGATGGCGACAGTGATGGCCAAACCGACCGTCGGTGCTGCACCCGGGCGGTCGCGCGCGCAGGACGTCGACCGGCACGTCGGCGCGCGGATGCGTGAGCGCCGCATCATGCTCGGCCTGACGCAGCAGCAGATGGCCGACCTGATCGGCGTGACCTACCAGCAGGCGCACAAGTACGAGAAGGGCATCAACCGCGTCGCCGCCGGCCGCCTGTACAACATCGCGCAGGCGCTCGGGGTGGACGTCGGCTACTTCTTCGAGGGCCTGCACAGCGATCGCGGGTTCAAGTCCACGCCGCAGCAGCGGATGCTGCTCGAGCTGGCGCGCAATTTCATCTCGATCAGCGATCGCAAGCACCAGGAGGCGATGTGCTCGCTGGCGCGGGCGCTGTCCTCGCCCGAGCGGGACTGACCGCGGCCCGATGCGGGGTCGCTCGCCGGTCCGGCCGCGCCCCGCTGGCGGTCCGGTCGCCGTCATCGTTGCCGGGTCGATGATCGTCGTCCGCCCGATCCTGCGGCCATGCCGGCCGGCGCCGGCGTCGGGTGAGGGGCCCGGAAGGTACGGCCACACGGTATCCAGGCAGGTGGAAGCACCTGCCGACTCGGGCAGACACCTGCCCTCTTGGGGAGGCGGCGGTCGTCTGATCCGGAACGCCGTCGAGACATTGCGCCGGAGTTGATTCGCGCGCTCGCGCTGATTTCAGCGACCGGGCTGGTTGACCTGCGCGGAGCCGTCGCTCGCAGCACCCGGAGGATGGTCCGGGCGGCACGGTACCGCAGCCGGCGCCGGCCTGCACGATGAGCCGGGAGGCAGGTCCCGCGGGGGCGGTTTCCCTCCGCGGGAGGTCGTGCGCCGAAACCGCGGCCACCTTGTCCGGCCCCCGGCCGGTTGCCATAGTGGGGTCATGGCTGCGAACCGCCGCACCTACCGCGAGACGGCGCTGCGCATCGTCGAGAACGAGGCGCGGCACCGGCGCCCGTGCGACTGGCCGGGCTGCGACGGCACCGGCGAGTTCCGGGCGCCGCGCTCGCGCGAGCGGTTGCGCGACTTCTTCTACTTCTGCCTCGAGCATGTGCGCGCCTACAACCAGTCCTGGGACTTCTTCTCGGGCATGAGCCGCGACGACATCGAGCAGTACCTGCGCGAGGACGTGACCTGGCATCGCCCGACCTGGCGGATGGGGGTGAACGGCGGCGAGGCCGGAGTCGGGTGGCGGTGGCAGGACCCGTTCGGGATGTTCATGAACGGCGAGGGCACCGGCGGCACCCATGGCGCCTCCGAATGGGATCGCCGCGCCGAGCGTGAGGGCACCACCGAGCGCATGCTGCGGGTGATGGACCTCGAGCCGGACGCCGGGCGCGAGCAGCTCAAGGCCCGCTACAAGCAGCTGGTCAAGAAGCACCATCCGGACGTCAACGGCGGCGACAAGAGATGCGAGGAACGGTTGAAGCTGATCAACGAGGCATATACTTACCTGCTGGGCAGGGAGCAGTTCGCCTGAGGCCTCACGCGACATGGAGATGAGCAAGGTGCAGAGCGACTCGGCGACGGCCGAGCCGGGGGGAGTGATCTCGATCGAGGACCTGCCGGCCCGTCCGGACATCAAGGTGTCGGTCCGCCAGACCTTCGGGATCGACTCCGATCTCTCGGTGCCGGCGTTCTCGCAGGCCACCGAGTACGTGCCCGAGGTCGACGAAGCGTACCGCTTCGACCGCGAGACCACGCTCGCGATCCTGTCCGGCTTCGCCTACAACCGCAGGGTCCTGATCCAGGGCTACCACGGCACCGGCAAGTCGACCCACATCGAGCAGGTCGCGGCGCACCTCAACTGGCCGTGCATCCGGATCAACCTGGACAGCCACATCTCGCGGATCGACTTGGTCGGCAAGGACGCGATCGTGCTCCGGGACGGCAAGCAGGTCACGGAGTACCGCCAGGGCATCCTGCCGTGGGCGCTGCAGCACCCGGTGGCGATGGTCTTCGACGAGTACGACGCCGGCCGGCCGGACGTCATGTTCGTGATCCAGCGGGTCCTCGAGGTCGAGGGCAAGATGACCCTCCTCGACCAGAACCGGGTGATCCGCCCGCACCCGGCGTTCCGCCTGTTCGCGACCGCCAACACCGTCGGCCTCGGCGACACCAGCGGCCTCTACCACGGCACCCAGCAGATCAACCAGGGCCAGATGGACCGCTGGAACGTGGTCGCCCAGCTCAACTACCTCGAGCACGACGAGGAGGTCGAGATCGTCCTCGCCAAGTGCCCGAGCTACCAGACCCCGGACGGCCGGAAGCTGATCAGCCAGATGGTCAGCCTCGCGGATCTCTGCCGCTCGGGCTTCATGGCCGGCGACGTGTCCACGGTGATGTCGCCCCGGACGGTGATCACCTGGGCCGAGAACGCGTCGATCTTCGACGACGTGGCGTTCGCCTTCCGGCTCACCTTCCTCAACAAGTGCGACGAGACCGAGCGACCGGTGCTGGCGGAGTACTACCAGCGCTGCTTCGGCACGGAGCTGCCCGAGAGCGCCGCCGGCGCGACCCTGATGTAGGGCGCCGGGATGAGCGCGAGCGCCAAGGACCGGCTCGAGCTCCTGCAGCGGGCGCTCGCCTCGACCTGCCGGGCCATGGCGCACGAGCCGGCGCTCGGGGTGACGTTCCGCGCCGGCGAGGCGCGCCGCGAGACGGCGGTGGCCGGCGACGCGCCGTCGATCCGCCTGCCCGTGCCGCGGCGCGACGCTACCGGGCGCGAGCTCGCGAAGGTGCGTGGCGACGCCGACAGCCTGACCCTCCGGCTCCGCCACCACGATCCGCGGCTGCACAGCAGGCTCCGCCCCACCGGGGAGGTCGCGGATGCGGTGTTCGAGGCGCTCGAGCAGGTCCGGGTCGAGGCGCTGGGGGCGAGCCGCATGGCCGGGGTCGCGGCCAACCTCGCCGCTGCGCAGAGCGCCCGCGCGCGGCGCTCGCCCGGGCAGCTCGGCGGCGGCGACGAGGACCCCGGGATCGCGGAGGCGCTGGAGCTCTACGCCCGCGAGCGCCTGCTCGGCTTCACGCTGCCGAGCGCCCAGCGGGCGGCGATCGAGCCCTGGCGCAGCTGGTTCGACAGCAAGACCGGATCCGACTGGAACGGCCTCCAGCGCGAGCTCGGCCACCAGGAGGAGTTCGCGCTGCAGGTCCGCGACCTGCTCGCCCATCTCGGCCTCGCCGAGCAGATCGGCGAGGAGGAGGAGCGCGAGGAGCCGGACGAGGGCGAAGCCGCGCCCGAGGAGCAGTCCGGCGACGAGCAGCAGGGCGAGGGCGAGGCCGGCGAGGCCGACGACGACGCCAGCAGCCAGGGCGAGAGCGCGGCCGGCGCCGACGACGAGGCGGACACGGGCGCCGAGGAGGAGCGGAGCGAGCAGGAGGCCGACGCCCAGGGCGGCGCCGACGAGCAGGGCGGGATCGAGCAGCCGTTCCAGACCCCGCGCTACATCCCGCCCGGCGGCGAGGCCCTGGCGTACAAGGTGTTCACGACCCGCTTCGACGAGGTGATCGACGCGGCGGAGCTGTGCAGCCCGGTCGAGCTGACCCGGCTGCGCAGCCAGCTCGACCAGCATCTGGCGCGCCTGCAGAGCATGGTCGGGCGGATGGCCAACCGCCTGCAGCGCCGGCTGCTCGCGCAGCAGACCCGGTCCTGGGAGTTCGATCTCGACGAGGGCCTGCTCGACAGCGCGCGCCTGACCCGGGTGGTGGTCAACCCCGAGCAGCCGCTGTCCTACAAGCTCGAGAAGGACACCGACTTCCGGGACACCGTCGTCACCCTCCTGATCGACAACTCGGGCTCGATGCGCGGCCGCCCGATCGCCGTGGCCGCGATGTGCGCCGACATGCTCGCCCGGACCCTGGAACGCTGCGGGGTCAAGGTCGAGATCCTGGGCTTCACCACCCGGAGCTGGAAGGGCGGGCAGAGCCGGGAGGTCTGGCTGCGCGAGGGCAAGCGGCCCAGCCCCGGCCGGCTGAACGACCTCCGCCACATCGTCTACAAGGC
>DASUSF010000018.1:0-3609 GCA_036375275.1 Geminicoccaceae bacterium
CTGAAATGGTCCTTCATGCCGAAGGAAGCCGATCCGGCCCGCCCGCATTACCTCGTCATCAACGCCGACGAATCCGAACCCGGGACCTGCAAGGACCGGGAGATCATGCGCCACGACCCGCACAAATTGGTCGAGGGCTGCCTGATCGCGGGGGCGGCCATGGGCTGCACCGCGGGCTACATCTACATCCGCGGCGAGTTCATCCCCGAGGCCGACCGGCTCCAGCAGGCGATCGACGAGGCCTACGAGGCCGGACTGATCGGCAGGAACGCCTGCGGCTCCGGCTACGATTTCGAGCTCTATCTGCACCGCGGCGCCGGGGCCTACATCTGCGGCGAGGAGACGGCGCTGCTCGAGAGCCTCGAGGGCAAGAAGGGCCAGCCGCGCCTCAAGCCGCCGTTTCCCGCGGCGGTCGGCCTGTACGGGCGGCCGAGCACGGTCAACAACGTCGAGACCATCGCCGTCGTCCCGACCATCCTCCGGCGCGGCCCGGCCTGGTTCGCGGGCTTCGGGCGGCCGAACAACACGGGCACCAAGATCTTCTGCATCTCCGGGCACGTCGAGCAGCCGTGCACGGTCGAGGAGGCGATGAGCATCCCGCTCCGGGAGCTCATCGAGAAGCACGCCGGCGGAGTCCGGGGCGGCTGGGACAACCTGCTCGCGGTGATCCCGGGCGGCTCGTCGGTGCCGCTGATCCCGAAGCCGGTCTGCGACGACATCCTGATGGATTTCGACGCGCTCAAGGACGCGCAGACCGGGCTTGGCACCGCGGGCGTGATCGTGATGGACAAGTCGACCGACATCATCCAGGCGATCGCCCGGATCTCGAAGTTCTACATGCACGAGTCCTGCGGCCAATGCACGCCGTGCCGGGAAGGCACCGGCTGGCTCTGGCGGATGCTCAAGCGCATGGGCCAGGGCAGGGGCGAGATCGAGGAGATCGACCTCCTGCAGGACGTGACCAAGGAGATCGAAGGCCATACCATCTGCGCGCTCGGCGACGCCGCGGCGTGGCCGGTGCAGGGGCTGATCCGCCACTTCCGGCCGGAGCTGGAGCGTAGGATCGGAGAGTTCCAGGCGACCGTGCGCGAACGGCGCGCCGCCTGACCACAAGAACGAACGAACGGGAGCGCCATGCCCAAGCTCACGATCGACGGCGTGGAGGTCGAGGTCCCGCCGGGCTCGACGGTGCTGCAGGCGTGCGAGGCGGCCGGGCGCGAGATCCCGGTGTTCTGCTATCACCCGAGGCTGAACATCGCCGGCAACTGCCGGATGTGCCTGGTCGAGATGGAGCGCTCGCCGAAGCCGATCGCGTCGTGCGCGATGCCGGCCGGCGACGGCATGGTGATCAAGACCGACACCCCCCTGACCCACAAGGCCAGGAAGGGCGTGCTCGAGATGCTGCTGATCAACCATCCGCTCGACTGCCCGATCTGCGACCAGGGCGGCGAGTGCGACCTCCAGGACCTGACCCTCTTCTATGGGCCGGACCATTCGCGCTTCAAGGAGAACAAGCGCGCGGTCACCGACAAGTACCTGGGCCCGCTGATCTCGACCCACATGACCCGGTGCATCCACTGCACCCGGTGCATCCGGTTCGCGAACGAGATCGCCGGCGTCGAGGAGCTCGGCGCCACCGGGCGCGGCGAGCACATGGAGGTCGGCACCTGGGTCGAGCACGCGGTGACCTCCGAGCTGTCCGGCAACATGATCGACATCTGCCCGGTCGGCGCGCTCAACTCCAAGCCGTTCGAGTACCGGGCGCGCGCCTGGGAGCTCAAGAAGACCGAGTCGGTCGACGTCCTGGACGCGGTCGGCTGCAACATCCGGGTCGACAGCCGCGGCCCCGAGGTGATGCGGATCGTGCCCCGGCTGCACGAGGACATCAACGAGGAGTGGATCTCCGACAAGAGCCGGTTTTCCTATGACGGCCTGAAGAAGCGGCGCCTCGACCGGCCGTGGGTGCGGCGGGACGGCAAGCTGCACCCGGCGTCCTGGCGCGAGGCCTTCGCGGTGATCGGGCGGCGGCTCGAGGGCGTGCCGGGCGAGCGGATCGGCGCGATCGTCGGCGACCTCGCCGACTGCGAGGCGATGGTGGTCCTCAAGGACCTGATGGCCGGGCTCGGCTCCGCGAACCTCGACTGCCGCCAGGACGGCGCCAGGCTGCTGCCGGCGCCACGCGCGAGCTACCTCTTCAACACCACGATCGCCGGGATCGAGACGGCGGACCTCTGCCTGCTGATCGGGAGCAACCCGCGCTTCGAGGCCTCGCTGGTGGGCGCGCGGCTCAGGAAACGCTTCCGCCGCGGCGGGTTCACGGTCGGGCGGATCGGCGACGTCGCCGACCTGACCTATCCTGTGATCGAGCTCGGCGCGGGGCCGCAGACGCTCGCCGAGGTCGCGAGCGGCGATCACGCCTTCAAGGAGCGGCTCGAGAAGGCGGAGCGGCCGATGCTGATCGTCGGCCAGGGCGCGCTCGCCCGGCCCGATGGTGCGGCGGTGCTGGGCCGCGCCCGCGGCATCGCCGAACGCTACGGGATGATCCGGGACGACTGGAACGGGTTCAACGTCCTGCACACCGCGGCGGCGCGGGTCGGCGGGCTCGACCTCGGGATCGTGCCGGGCGACGGCGGCCGGGACGTCGGCGGCATGCTCGAGGCCGCAGGGCGAGGCGAGCTCGAGGTCCTGTTCCTGCTCGGCGCCGACGAGATCGACCCCGGGCACTTCGGCGATGCCTTCGTGATCTACCAGGGCCATCACGGCGACCGGGCGGCGGCGCGCGCCGACGTGATCCTGCCGGGCGCCGCCTATACCGAGAAGAACGCGACCTACGTCAACACCGAGGGGCGCCCGCAGCGCGCCCGGCTCGCGGTCTTTCCGCCGGGCGAGGCGAGGGAGGACTGGAAGATCCTGCGCGCCCTTTCCGAAGCGGTCGGCCGGACCGTACGGCTCGACACGCTGGCGCAGGTGCGCGCGCGCATGTCCGAGATCGCGCCGCACCTCGCCGAGATCGACGTGGTCGCGAGGGCCGACTGGGGCGGCTTCGGCGGGCAAGGCGACGGGAGCGACCTCGGCAGCGAACGGTTCGCATCCCCGATCGACGACTTCTTCCGGACCGACCCGATCAGCCGGGCGTCGGCGATCATGGCCGAGGTGAGCGCGCTGCACCGGGGCTTGGACCTGAAGGCGACCGGCACCGATGGCTGAGTTCTGGAACGACGTGATCTGGCCGGTGGCCTGGACGACCATCCTGATCGTCCTGCTGGTCGGCCCGCTCCTCCTCTCGGTCGCCTACCTGACCTATGCCGAGCGCAAGATCATCGGGGCCATGCAGCTCCGCCAGGGGCCGATGGTGGTCGGCCCGCTCGGGCTCCTGCAGCCGATCGCCGACGGCCTGAAGCTGCTGCTCAAGGAGACCGTGATCCCGAGCGGCGCCAACAAGGTGGTGTTCATCCTGGCGCCGATGGTGACCTTCGTGCTCGCCCTGATCGGCTGGGCGGTGATCCCGTTCGACGAGGGCGCGGTGCTGGCCGACATCAACGTCGGCATCCTCTACCTGTTCGCGATCAGCTCGCTCGGCGTCTACGGCATCATCATGGCCGGCTGGGC
>DASUSF010000019.1:0-7264 GCA_036375275.1 Geminicoccaceae bacterium
CCGCCGCCCTGAGCATGCCGTAGACGTTGTTGATCAGGAGCCGCGCCCGGCGCGGCGTCCGGCCGTTGTCGTCGTCCCGGCCGGCGCTCAGGATCCAGTTCAGGCTCGGGACCAGCGGCGGCGCGTCGGTGCCGTAGCTGATCAGCCGGTGATGGTCGAGGTCCTCGACCTTCTCCAGCTTGGGCGCCGCGTCGAGGTACTCGGCCGAGGCGTAGAGGTGGGTGTGCACGGTCATCAGGCGGCGCTGGATCAGGTCCGGCTGCCGGGGCGGGGTGAGGCGGATCGCGACGTCGGCCTCCCGCATGCTGAGATCGAGCTCGTCGTCGGCGATCAGCAGCGTGATCGTGATGTCTTCGAACTCCTGCGCGAACTCCTTGAGGTGCGAGGTCAGCCAGATCGCACCGATGCCGATCGGCGCGTTGACCCGGAGATGCCCGGCCGGATGCTCACGGGTTTCCGACAGGCGGCGCTCCGCGGTCGCCATCTGCCCCGCCACCTCGCGCGCGGCCTCGAGCAGGATCTCGCCCTGCTCGGTCAGCATCAGCCCGCGGGCATGACGGTGGAACAGCGCGGTGCCGAGATCCTCCTCGAGCGCGCCGATCTGCCGGCTGATCGCCGACTGGCTGAGGTTCAGCGTCTCCGCCGCACGGGTGAAGCTGCCGGCCTCGGCGACCCCGCGAAACACCCGTACCCGATCCCAATCCAGCATGGTCCGGCCCTCATCCGTCAGCGCCGTAGGCGGCGAGGGCAGGCGCGTCCGCCTCTCGGCCGGCCAGGAACTTCTCCGCCTCGAGCGCGGCCATGCAGCCGCTCCCCGCGGCGGTCACCGCCTGACGGTAGATCTTGTCCTGCACGTCGCCGGCGGCGAACACGCCGGGCACGCTGGTCGCGGTGCTGTCGGCTGCGGTGATGACGTAGCCGTCCCGGTCCATCTCGAGCTGCCCCCTGACCAGGCCCGTCGCGGGGTCGTGGCCGATCGCGATGAACACGCCGTCGACGGCGACCTCGCCGGTCCGCCCGCTGCGGGCGTGCCTGACCCGGACGCCCGTCACCCGCTTGGGACCGTCCTCCCCCAGGACATCGTCGACCACGTGGTCCCAGAGCACCTCGATCTTCGGGTTCCTGAACAACCGGTCCTGCAGCACCTTCTCGGCGCGGAGCGCGTCGCGCCGGTGAATCAGGGTGACGCTGCTCGCGAGCTGGCTGAGATAGAGCGCCTCTTCCACCGCGGTGTTGCCGCCGCCGACCACCGCGACCGGACGGCCGCGGAAGAAGAACCCGTCGCACGTGGCGCAGGCGGAGACCCCGAAGCCCGAGAACCGCTGCTCGCTCGGCAGCCCCAGCCAGCGCGCTCGTGCGCCGGTCGCGAGGATCAGCGTCTCGGCCTCGAACACCGTGCCGGAATCGCTCCGGCAGACGAAGGGCGGTCCGCCGAGATCGACCTCGGTGATCAGGTCCATGATCAGCTCGGTGCCGCAGGCTGCGGCCTGCGCCGCCATCTGCTCCATCAGCCACGGACCCTGGATGACCTCCGCGAAGCCGGGATAGTTCTCGACGTCGGTCGTGATCGAGAGCTGGCCGCCCACCTCGAGCCCCTGGACCAGGACCGGCGCGAGACCCGCCCGCGCGGCGTAGACCGCCGCGGTGTAGCCCGCCGGCCCCGAGCCTATGATCAGGACCTTGCAGGCGCGCGTCGTCGGCATTGGGCGTCGTCCGGAGATGGCTTGGGCGCGTGATCTTAGTGCGTGGAGGGTGGCGATGCCACCATCGGAGGCCGCGGGCTCATGCGGCGGCGGATCACGCGCGCGACGTCCTCCTGGGGGAGGAGGGGGGCCGCCCCCTGTGAGGGCCAACCCGCGGCCGGGTCGTGCAGATGACCGAGTTCGGTCAGCCGCTGGTGCAGGCGGTCCAGCTTGCCGCCGCGCCAGCCCGCGGGCCGCACCAGGAACACCGGCTGGCCGGTGGCGCAGGCCTCGGTCACCATCGATGCCGAATCCGCGCTCACGACCACCGCCTCGGCGTGGCCGAGCAGGCCGAGGTAGGGGTTCTCGCCACCGCGCGAGAAGCGGTGCAGCCAGACCGGCGCCGGCAGGTCCAGGTCTTCGAGCGCGTCCTCGGCCGCCGTCCCGGTGCGCCGGCTGGTCGAGAGCAGGACGCTGCCGCCCCGGGCCGCGGCGAGGACGGCCGCGCGGCGCGCCATCGCCACGGCGTCCTCGACCGTGAATGCAGCATGTCGGGACGCGCCGCCGATGAGACCGACGACGTAGGGGCGGGGGAGGTGGGCGAGCGCCGGCGCGAGCTGCGCGCGGGCACGGGCGAGGGCCGCCGGAGCGACCCGGTGCGGGGCGCCGAGCGTCGTGATCACGTTGGGAGCGGCGGGGCGCCCGTCGTGCTCGGGCACGACCACGAGATCGAGGCCGCGGGCCGAGCCCGGCCACATCAGCTGGACCAGGAACGCCCCCGGGCGCTGCCGCCGGATCCAGCGTGCGACCGGAGCGGTCCGCCGCCCGGCCGCGATCACGAGATCGGGCCAGGGCGCGCGGAGCGCGTGCCTGGCGATGTCCTGGAGCCCGAGCAGCCGGGCGCCGAGCAGAAAGTTCGGCAGCGCCGCGAGCGGGCTGTAGCGGATCCGGCGGACCTCGAACGGCCAGGTCAGCGCCTCGGCCACGCCCAGAGCCTGATTGGCGTTGCCCGGCCGGTCGTCGGCGAGCACCCAGACGCGGGGTGGCGCCGCCATCGGCCGTCCTCCGCTAGCGGGCCACTTCGCCCGGGAATGCGATCTCGACGATCTCGAAGTAGCGGGTCCCGCGTGGCGTGGTGACCTCGACGCTGTCGCCGGCCTCGCGGCCGATCAGGGCGCGGCCGAGGGGTGCGTGAACCGAGATCAGGCCCTGCTGGATCTCCGCCTCGTCCGGACCGACCAGCTGATAGGTGTGCTCCTCTTCCGTCTCTTCGTCGACCACCTTGACCCTGGCGCCGAACTTGACGGTGTTGCCGCCCTCGCTGGAGATCTCCGCGATGTCGATGATCTCGGCCCGCGCGAGCTTGTCCTCGAGCTCCATCACCCGCCCCTCGATGAAGCTCTGGCGCTCGCGGGCGGCATGGTACTCGGCGTTCTCGGAGAGGTCGCCATGCTCGCGCGCCTCGGCGAGGGCGCGGATGACCGCCGGCCGCTCGCTGTTCTTGAGACGCTTCAGCTCCGCCTCCAGGCGGTCATAACCGCCCGAGGTCATCGGGATTCGTTCGCTCATCGGACAACCGCCACGTGCAACGGGGCGCTGTGGACCGCGCCCCGCGGGTGATGCAGCATCAGAACGTGAGACCATCATCATAGGATTGCAAGGGCGCCACTGCAAGCTCGCCCTCGGCAATCGCCTCGATCGCGCGGACCGCCGCCCGGGCGCCGGCGACCGTGGTGTAGTAGGGGATGGCGTGGAGCAGCGCGGCGCGGCGCAACTCGTACGAGTCCCGGATCGCGGCCTGCCCCTCGGTGGTGTTCAGCACCATCTGCACCTCGCCGTCCTTGATCCGGTCGACGATGTGCGGCCGCCCCTGGTAGACCTTGTTGATGCTGTCGACCGGGAGCCCCGCCGCCCGGAGCGCGCCCGCCGTCCCGTCGGTTCCGATCAGCTCGAAGCCCCGCGCGAGCAGGCAGGCCCCGAGCTCGACCATCGCCGGCTTGTCGCGGTCGCGCACCGAGATGAAGACCGTGCCGGCGGACGGCAGGTGGCTCCCGGCGGCGAGCTGCGACTTCGCGAACGCCGAGCCGAAATCCCGGTCCAGGCCCATCACTTCGCCGGTCGACTTCATCTCGGGGCCGAGCAGGAGGTCGACCCCTGGGAAGCGTGCGAACGGGAACACCGCCTCCTTGACCGCGACGTGCGCCGGCAGGCGCTCCTCGAGGCCGAACGCCGCGAGCGGCTCGCCCGCCATCACCCGGGCGGCGATCTTGGCGATCGGCCGGCCGATCGCCTTGGCGACGAACGGGACGGTCCGCGACGCCCGCGGGTTGACCTCGATGATGAACACCTCGCCGTCCTTGACCGCCATCTGGACGTTCATCAGGCCGCGCACCTCGAGCGCACGCGCCAGCGCCGTCGCCTGCCGGCGGACCTCGTCGAGCACCGGGCCGGAAAGGGAGTAAGGGGGCAGCGAGCAGGCGCTGTCGCCGGAGTGGATTCCGGCCTCCTCGATGTGCTCCATGATCCCGGCGACCACGACCTCGCCGTCGGCGGCGACCACGTCGACGTCGATCTCGATCGCCTCCTGGAGGTAGCGGTCGATCAGGATCGGCCCGAGCGCGGCCAGCTCGGCGGCGTTGGCCATGAAGCGCCGGAGCTCGCTGGCGTCGCTGACGATCCGCATCGCCTGGCCGCCGAGGACGTAGGACGGGCGGATCACCACCGGGTAGCCGATCCGCTCGGCCTTGCGCACCGCCTCCTCCTCGCTGAAGCAGATGTCGTTGGCCGGCTGGCGCAGCCCGAGCCTGCGGATCAGCCGCTGGAAGCGCTCGCGGTCCTCGGCGAGGTCGATCGCGTCCGGCGAGGTGCCGAGGATCCGGATGCCCGCCGCCTCGAGCGGCTTCGCGAGCTTGAGCGGGGTCTGGCCGCCGAGCTGGACGATCACGCCCGCGAGGTCGCCCGCACCGGCCTCGACCCCGAGCACCTCGAGCACGTCCTCGTCGGTCAAGGGCTCGAAGTACAGCCGGTCGGCGGTGTCGTAGTCGGTCGAGACGGTTTCGGGGTTGCAGTTGATCATGATGGTCTCGAACCCGGCCTGCTTGAGGCCGAGGACGGCATGCACGCAGCAGTAGTCGAACTCGATCCCCTGGCCGATCCGGTTCGGCCCCGAGCCGAGGATCACCGCCTTCCGCCGCTCGCTCGGCCACGCCTCGCACTCGGCCGGCTCGAGGCCGTCGAAGCCGCTTTCGTAGGTGCTGTACATGTAGGGGGTGCGCGCCTCGAACTCGGCGGCGCAGGTGTCGATCCGCTTGAAGACCGGCCGCACCCCGAGCGCCGTCCGGCGCGCCGTGACCGCGGCAGGGTCGGCGCCGGCGAGTCGGGCGAGCCGCCGGTCGGAGAAGCCCATCGCCTTGAGCCGGAGCAGGCCCGGCCGTTCGTCCGGCAGCCCGCGCGCGCGCACCTCCTGCTCGGCCTGGACCAGCTCCTCGATCTGCTCGAGGAACCACGGGTCGTAGCGGCAGGCGCGGTGGATCTCGGCGGCGGACAGCCCGAGCCGGAAGGCCTGCGCGATCACCCGGAGCCGGTCCGGGGTCGGCCGCGCGAGCGCCGCGAGCACGCCTTCCTCGGGGCGCGCGGCATCGAGGCCGTCGATGGTGATCTCGTCCAGGCCGCTGAGCCCCGTCTCGAGGGAGCGGAGCGCCTTCTGCAGCGATTCCTGGAAGGTCCTGCCGATCGCCATGACCTCGCCGACCGATTTCATCGAGGTGGTCAGCGTCGCCTCGGTTTCCGGGAACTTCTCGAAGGTGAAGCGCGGCACCTTGGTGACCACGTAGTCGATCGTCGGCTCGAACGAGGCCGGGGTCACGCCGGTGATGTCGTTCTGGATCTCGTCGAGGGTGTAGCCGACCGCGAGACGGGCCGCGACCTTGGCGATCGGGAAGCCGGTGGCCTTGGAGGCGAGGGCGGAGGAGCGGGAGACCCGCGGGTTCATCTCGATGATGACCATCCGCCCGTCGGCGGGGTTGATCGCGAACTGGACGTTCGAGCCGCCGGTGTCGACCCCGATCTCGCGCAGCACCGCGATCGAGGCGTTGCGCATCCGCTGGTATTCCTTGTCGGTCAGCGTAAGCGCCGGCGCGACCGTGATGCTGTCGCCGGTGTGGACGCCCATCGGGTCGAGGTTCTCGATGGAGCAGACGATGATGCAGTTGTCCGCGCGGTCGCGGACCACCTCCATCTCGAACTCCTTCCAGCCGAGGACCGACTCCTCGACCAGCACCTCCGTGATCGGCGAGGCGTCGAGCCCGCCGGCGACGATCTGCTCGAACTCCTCCCGGTTGTAGGCGATGCCGCCGCCCGTGCCGCCGAGCGTGAAGCTCGGCCGGATGATCGCCGGCAGCCCGATGTCGTCGAGCGCGGCCCGGGCCTCGTCGAGGGTCCGGACCACGGCGCTCTCCGGCAGCTCGAGCCCGATCCGGCCCATGGCGCGGCGGAACAGCTCCCGGTCCTCGGCCATGTTGATCGCGTCCAGGGACGCCCCGATCAGCTGCACCCCGAAGCGCGCGAAGGTGCCGTCCTCGGCGAGCGCCTTGGCGAGGTTGAGCGCGGTCTGGCCGCCCATGGTCGGGAGACACGCGTCCGGGCGCTCGCGCTCGACGATCTTCCTGACCATCGCGGGCGTCAGCGGCTCGACGTAGGTGGCGTCCGCCAGCTCCGGGTCGGTCATGATCGTCGCCGGGTTCGAGTTCACCAGCACGACCCGGTAGCCCTCGGCCCTGAGCGCCTTGATCGCCTGGGTGCCGGAATAGTCGAACTCGCACGCCTGGCCGATCACGATCGGCCCCGCGCCGATCACCAGGATGCTCTGGATGTCCGTCCGCTTAGGCATCAGACGGCGCCCTCATCGGGACGATCTTTGGAACCCGTGGCCCCCGCACCCCGTCCCTCTTCCCGGTTGAGAACCAATCGGGGTCGCAGGCAGCAGAAGTCCACGATGTACCGCCCGATCGGGACGTGCCGCCGGAACTCCCATACCCGGAGTCGTCGACCGCGCGACGCGGACCAGAGCAGCCGTTCGGCGTCCGTCGAATGAGCGTGAAGCGTCCGGGCGACAGGATCGACCATCAGCCGCGCTCGATCAGGTCGAGAAAGCGGCGGAACAGGTAGGCGCTGTCCTCGGGGCCGGGGGAAGCCTCCGGGTGGTACTGGACGGAAAAAATCGGGCGGTCGCGGACCCGGAGCCCTTCGACGCTGCCGTCGAACAGCGAGAGGTGGGTCACGTCCACCCCCTCCGGCAGGCTCTCCGGCTCGACCGCGAAGCCGTGGTTCTGGCTGGTGATCTCGACCTTGCCGGTGGTCAGGTCCTTGACCGGATGATTGGCGCCGTGATGGCCGAACTTCATCTTCGTGGTGGTGCCGCCGAGCGCCAGCGCCAGCATCTGGTGGCCGAGGCAGATCCCGAACACGGGCTTGCCGCTCCCCGCGAGCTTCCTCAGCTCCGGCACCGCGTAGGTCCCGCTCGCCGCCGGATCGCCCGGGCCGTTGGAAAGGAAGATCCCGTCCGGGTCCAGGGCCAGGACCTC
>DASUSF010000020.1:0-3428 GCA_036375275.1 Geminicoccaceae bacterium
GTTGAAGTAGGCCGGCACCGTGATCACCGCCTTGGTGACCGTCTCGCCGAGATGGCGCTCGGCGGTCTGCTTCATCTTCTTGAGGACTTCGGCGCTGATCTGGGACGGCGCCTTCTTGTCGCCGCGCACCTCGACCCAGGCGTCGCCGTTGTCGGCCCGCACGATCTTGTACGGGACCATGTCGACGTCCTTCTTGACCACCGGGTCGTCGAACCGGCGGCCGATCAGACGCTTGACCGCGAAGACGGTATTCTGGGGATTGGTCACCGCCTGCCGCTTGGCGGGCATGCCGACCAGGATCTCGCCGTCGTCGGTGTACGCCACCATCGACGGCGTGGTCCGCATGCCTTCCTCATTCTCGATCACGCGGGCGTTCTTGCCCTCCATGATCGCCACGCAGCTGTTGGTGGTGCCGAGGTCGATGCCGATGATCTTGTTGCTCATGCCACTCTCTCAAGCCGAGGCGCGGATGCCGCCTTGCAGACCCCTGTGCTCGAAGCGCGGCTCGAGCCGAGACCGCAGAAGGCCGGGGGTCGTCGTCTGCCTGTGTCGCGAGCCTGCATATATGAACCGCCCGAACCCTCTGCAACCGGCGCTCGTGCGGGCAATTCGCGGTCGCCGCCGCCGGCGGGCGCATGAACGGACGCACCGCTGCGCTCATGCTCAACCGGTGACCGCGAGACGCGGCGGAACGGCCCCGGCGGGGGTCGGCGCAGCGCTCTCCGTCGCGCCCGGGTTCGCCGGGCCCTGGCTCAGGAGCGCCGCCCATGCCGCCCGCAGCTCGCCCAGCCGTCCGGCGACCTCGTCGCAGATCGCCGATCCGCCCTCCAGGTTGATCTGCTGCAGGCGGAAGGCGAGACGGGTGTAGATGCGGTCGAGGTTCAGGGCGATCTCGCCGCCGCGCTCGTGGTCGAGGCTGCGGTGCAGGCCGTCGATGATCGCGGCCGCCTTGCCTACCGCGGTCCAGCGCTCGCCGACCCGACCCGCCTCGTCCGCCGCCCTGGCCTCCTTCAGCCGCCGGATCGTGCCATCGTAGAGCATCACGATCTGCTGCAGCGGCGGCAGGGTCTCGGCTGCCTGACCGTACGCGGTCAAGGCCCGGCGCATCGGGTCCATCGGAGGCGTCTCCATCGGCGGTTTCCGGCAGCGCCCGGCCGGGCACCCTTCGCGATGTAACGGATGACGCCTAAGAAGCCGTTGCCACGGCGTCAGCGGCGCGGACCGAAGGCGGACTCGATCTGGTTCTTCGGGCTGTCGATCAGCCGGTTCATGCTGGTCAGCGCCGCCTCCATCGCGGCGAACCGCTCGAGCAACCGCTCACGCTCGCGCTCGAGACGCTCTTCCATCCGGTCGACCCGTACTGCGCCGCGGTGTTCTGCTGGCTCAGGGAGCCGATCTCGCCCTCGAACAGGCCGTCGACCGCATCCACCATGCCGTCGAGCGGCGCGCACCCGGGCGTCACCACGCCGCCGGGCAGCCGGATGCGGCGGTACCAGAAGGGGAAGGCCTGGACCGCGGCCTCGAGATCGCCCCCCGAGGGCGGGGCATGCGCCGGCTGTGCCGTCATCGTGCTCTCCCCTGCGTCACCATGCGCGCGGAGCCGTTCTGGCGGCTATTTGGTTGCGATCAGGTTAAGGCTGATCAGGTGCCCGAGGATCCTCAGCTCGCTGGTGTCGCTGAACAGCCCGTGCCGCGCCACCCGGGTCGCGCTGTCGAACCCGGCGCGGCCGAGGAGATGGCACAGGATCTCGAAGGTGTAGCCGACCTTGTGGAAGTCGAACCGATCCATCTGGCCGCCATACATCACCCGCATCAGGTGGAAGCGCTGCTCGAGCGTGAGCGCGGGATGGACGGCCAGGCGGCAGAGCACGTCGAGATCCGGGACGCTGATCCGGAGCCGCCCGCCCGGGACCAGGACCCGGCAGATCTCCCCGAGCGCCCGCGGCAGCTCCGCCTGATAGCCGAGGTGATCGAGGACGTGCGACGCGTACACCTCCTCGACCGAGTCCGCGTCGAGGAACGACAGGTCCTGACAGTCGCCGACGTAATCGACGGCAGGCCCCGGCTGCACGTTCAGGATCCTCCAGCCCGACTTCGCCGCCTCGCCGCCGATGTGCAGCCGGAGCGGCTCGGCCACCAGCCGGTCCGGTGCGGGCGCGGCCACCGCAAGCGATGCGCTCATGGCCGGGGCTCCGCCTCGCCCGCGCACCACATCCGGAACACTTCGCGGTAGGCCGCCTCCAGCGCCCGCGCATGGCCGTGCATGTCGCACACCGGCGAGCGGGCGAGGTCGGGATGGTCCGCCACGATGGCGGTGGACGGTTGCCCGAGGTCCAGCACCAGACTCATCAAGCCGCCTCGGCGCCGTCCAGCCGGAGCGGATGACGGACGTCGTAGTCGTCCTTCGCGAGCACGTGCTGCATGCCGAGCCGCCGCTCGCTGTCGATCAGGATCGGCGCCTTCAGGTTCAGGGTGCAGCGGAGGTCGCCGGGCGTCGCCCGCAGCGTCACGATCGCGAGGCCGATCAGCGCTTCCGGGGCGATCCCCGATTGCCGGGCCGCCAGCTCGAGGTCGCGACGCCGGACCGGCGCGTCGCCGACCAGCGGCAGGACGAGGAAGCCGAGCGCCGGATCGTCGACCGACTGCAAGAGCTTGAACGGCACGTCGCGCTCCGGCAGGTCGGCGAGGACGAAGCGGGTCCGGTGGCCGAACCCGAACAGTCCCTGGGGGATCCGGATCGTCCGCGCCGGGTCGACCACGATCGGGCCGAACCGGGTGAGCAGGGCATCCCGCGGCGCGGAGCAGGCCGAAGGGGCGGGCGACGACACCGCCGCGGGCGAAGCGACTTGAAGCATGGATGACGTTCCTGGTCGGGATTTGCAGTTGAGGCCTAGCGGAGGAAGTCCGCGAGGCTGAGCTGGCTGAGGCGGCCGATCGTGGCCATCGCGCTCTCGATCACGATCTGCTCCTGCGTCATGCGGGTCACGGCGTCGGCGAGGTCGACGTCCTCGACCTCGCTGATCTGACGCTGCAAGTAGACCTCGGCATTGCTGTGGATAAGGTTAACGTCGTCGAGCCGGGCCTGCCGGCCACCCACCTCGGTGTGGTATTCGGCGAGCTTCGGCAGCACGACGATGCCGCTCTCGCCTGCGGCGAGCGGGCGCCCGTCTCCGCCTCGCCGGTCGCGCGGTCGAGCTGACCCGGATGGTGGAGCGTGAGGGCTGCCGAAGCGGGTGCCCGGCCCGACCTGCCCGGCCGCCTCGCGGGCCAGGCCCCGCGGTCTCGTCGACCAACGGCGCGCCGCCGCCGGTCTGCACGACGATCGCGCCGTCCTCGCGGACGTAGGTGCTGAGGTCGAGCTTGGCGCTCAGGCTCCTGACCAGGGCATCGCGGCGGTCGAGGAGCTCCGGATGGCTCTGGCCGATGTG
>DASUSF010000021.1:0-16643 GCA_036375275.1 Geminicoccaceae bacterium
GCCGGTGATCGTCACCGGCCCCGGCATCCTCGCCTTCGCCGGGCCGCGCGACGACCCCTTCTTCTTCGACGGCGTCGGCTTCAACCGGTTCGTCAACACCACCGGCACCTTCAGCGGCGACGACAGCTTCGGCGAGCACAACGTCTCGGCGATCGTACTCGAGTTCCCGATCCGCCTGGTCGACGACGGCGACGGCCTGCTCGAGATCGGCGGGCTGACCACCCGCCGCATGGCCGGCCAATATCCGGCGGACGACCGCCGCCTCGACCGGACGGGCGTCCCGGGGGTCAGCACGGCGTTCATTCCGACCGACCAGCGCGACGACTTCAACCGCGGCCTGTTCAAGGACGATGCCGCCGACTTCTCGGACGAGATCGTCGCCTCCCTCGAAGACTTCGGCACTTCGGATGAGAACATCGCGACGCTCGCCGAGGTCGCGATCCCGGACACGCTCAAGCTCGACCTCGAGCAGCCGATCGGCTTCCCGAACGGCCGGGCGCTCGAAGACGACGTGATCGACACCATCCTGACCCTGGTCCTGAACGGCCCGGCTGGCGACGGCGTCGATTCCAACGACCGCGAGTTCCTCGACGCCTTCCCCTATCTCGCCCCGCCTTTCCAGGCGCCATGAGCGACGCGCGCCCGGCCGGCCTGGTCGGCCGGGCGCGCACGACCTCCCGAACCGGCATGCCCGGCCTCGCCGCGGCGGTCCTGCTCGGCCTGATCATGAGCACTGCGGCGGAGCCCTACCTCCCCGAGCACGACGACGTGGTCCTCGAGCGCCTGCCAGCCGCCGACGATCCCCGGGTGCGCGAGGCGCGCCGGCTGGCACGCGCGCTCGACCGGCAGAGCCCGGATCCCGAAGCCGCGCTGGAGGTCGCGCGACGCTACGTCGATCTTGGCCGGAGCGAAGCCGACCCGCGCTTCTTCGGCCTCGCCGAGGGCGTGCTCGCGCCCTGGCTCGATGCCCCCGACCCGCCGCCCGCGATCCGGCTCGAGCGCGCGGCGCTCCGCCGCGCCCGGCACGACTTCGATGGCGCGCTCGCCGATCTCGACGCGATCCTCGCGGTCCGGCCGAACGACGTGCAGGCTCATCTCGACCGCGCGGCCCTGCTGGAGGCGCTCGGCGACTACGCCGCCGCCGAGCTGGCCTGCATCCGGGTGCTCCGGCTGTACCCGGGCCTGGTCGCCGTCGCCTGCCTCACCAGCGCCCGGAGCCTCGCCGGCCTGGCGCAGCCGAGCTACGACGCCCTCGCCGCCGCCGTCGAGGCCGCGCCGACGGACGATCCGACCCGCTCCTGGGCGCTCACCATCCTAGGCGAGATCGCGGCCCGGCTGGGCGACGGAGCCGGCGCCGAGCGCCATTTCAGGGACGCCCTCGACACCGGCGGGCGCGACGTCTACCTCCTCGGAGCCTACGCCGACCTGCTGCTCGACCAGGACCGGGCCGAGGACGCGCTGGACCTGCTGGAGGGCGAGGAGCGCGCCGACGGCCTCCTGCTCCGGCGCACGATCGCCGCGCACCGCCTGGACGACCCGCGGCTCGCCGTCTGGAGGGACGCGATCCGGGCCCGTTTCGCCGCCCTCAGGCAGCGGGGTGCCGCGACCCATCTGCGGGACGAGGCGCGCTTCGTCCTCGAGGTCGAGGACCAGCCGCGGCGCGCTCTCGACCTCGCGTCCAGCAACTGGGAGCTGCAGAAGGGCCCGGCCGATGCCCGGGTGCTGCTCGAGGCGGCGCTCGCGGCGGGCGCGCCGGAGGTGGCGGGGCCGGTGTTGACCTGGCTCGCGGACAGGCGCACCGAGGACGTGGTCCTGGAGCGCCTGCGGCGCGCGCTCGACGGGGTGTCCTCCTGATCCGGGCGATCGCCCTCGCGCTCGTGGGGTGGCTGCTCGCGCCCGCTCCGGTGGACGCGCACAAGCCGTCGGACGCCTACCTCCGGCTCGAGCTCGCGCCGGACGGCAGCCACCGCGGCGCGATCGACCTCGCGCTTCGCGATCTGGATCAGGCGATCGGTCTCGACGGCGACGGCGACGGCCTGGTGACCTGGGGCGAGCTGAAGGCCAACCACGGGGCGATCGAGGCCTACGTCGCCGCCCGCCTCGCCGTCGAGGACGGGGGCGGGCCCTGCAGGCTCCGGCCGGACGAGCATCTGGTCGACGAGCACACCGACGGCGCGTACGCGGTCTTCCGCTTCGGCCTGACCTGTCCCGCGCCGGCTTCCGCCATCGAGGTCGGCTACGACCTGTTCTTCGACCTGGACCCGACCCACCGCGGCCTCCTGACCGTCGATCAGGGCGGCGAGGTGACGACCGCGGTGCTGTCGCCCGAGCGGCCGCGGGTTCGGATCGACACCCGAGCCCGGGCGGGGACCGGGGTCGCGGGCTTCTTCGGGCTCGGCGCCGAGCACCTTCTGTTCGGCTTCGATCACCTGCTGTTCCTGGTCGTCCTCCTGCTGCCGGCCGCGCACCACCGCGCCGCCGGGCGCTGGCAGCCGGTGGAGCGCTGGCGGGTGGCGGCGGTCGACCTGGTCAAGGTGCTGACCGCGTTCACGCTCGCCCACGGGCTCAGCCTCGCCCTCGCCGTCACCGGCGTGGTCGATCTGCCGACCCGGTTGGTCGAGAGCCTGATCGCGGTGACCATCGCGCTCGCCGCCCTCGACAACCTCTGGCCCTGGCTGCCGGAGCAGCGCTGGCGGATCGCGTTCGGCTTCGGCCTGATTCACGGCCTCGGCTTCGCGAGCGCGCTCGGGCCGATGGACCTGCCGCCAGCGAGTCTGGCGCTCGCGCTCCTCGGGTTCAACCTCGGGATCGAGGCGGCGCAGCTCGCGGTCGCACTCCCGCTGCTCGCCATGACGTTTCCGATCCGCGGCTCGGCCTTGTACCGGCGGGGCCTGCTCCCGGCCGGCTCGCTGGCCGCGTTCGCGCTGGCGAGCGTCTGGTTCGTCGACCGCGCCGTCGCCTTCGAGCCGCTTTCAGCGATTCCTCGGCCCGAACAGCGCGCTGCCGACCCGGACGTGGGTCGCGCCGAAGCGGACCGCGATCTCGAAGTCCTCGCTCATGCCCATGCTGAGCCAGTCGAGGCCGTTCCGGGCGGCGATCTTGGCGAGCAGCGCGAAGTGCAGGGCGGGCTCCTCGTCGGCCGGCGGGATCGCCATCAGCCCCCGGACGTCGAGGCCGTGGGTGTCGATGCACTGCCGGATGAAGGCGTCGGCCCGGTCCGGCCGGACCCCCGCCTTCTGCGCTTCCTCGCCGGTGTTGACCTGGACCAGACAGGGCAGCCGCCGGTTCTGCCGGTCCATCTCCTTCGCGAGGGCGCCCGCGAGCCGGTCCCGGTCGAGGGTCTGAACCACGTCGAAGGTCCCGACCACCTCCCGCGCCTTGTTGGTCTGGATGGCGCCGATCATGTGCAGCGTGACGTCCGGGAAGCGCTCCCGCAGCTTCGGCCACCGCGCCGCCGCGGGCTGCACGTAGTTCTCGCCGAAGACCCGCTCGCCGGCGTCCAGCGCGGCCAGGACCCGCTCCTCCGGCTGCGCCTTGCTGACCGCGATCAGGGTGACGGACTCGGGCTCGCGGCCCGCGGCGCCCGCGGCATCCGCTAGCCGCGCGCGGACGCTCCGGATCCGCTCCGCGACCGACGCCCCGGCTTCGACTTGCTCCCGCGTATCGTCCATGTCAGAGAGTCCCTCAAGGCGCGCGGCCAGCCTAGGACCGCCCGGGCCGCCGCTCAACGCTCCGCCGCTCAACCTCCGCCGCAGCGATCCGCGGCACGACCGCCTCGAGGACCCGGCCATGACCTCGCCCGACTTCGACCGCCTGATGCAGCCGGTTGGCGCCGAACGCTTCTTCGCCGACTACGAGGGGCGCCGCCCGCTGCATCTCGAAGGCGATGCGGACAAGTTCAAGGACGTCATGAGCTGGTCGAGGCTGAACGACCTGCTCGGCCAGGCGACGATCTGGTCGCACCAGTCGCTGCAGCTGGTGCTCGACCGGGAGCCGGTGCCGGCGGCGCGCTACTGCACCCCCGCTCCGGGCCGCGACGGCGGCCAGGTGCTCCGGCCTGACCCCGCCCGCGTCAAGACCCTGCTCAGCGAGGGCGCGACGATGGTCGCCAACGACATCGACCATCTGAGCGCCGGCCTCACCGCCTTCTCGAAGACCCTCGAGGCGGCGCTCGGCGGCAAGGTCCAGGGCAACCTCTACCTGTCGTCCAAGCGCCGCCAGGGCTTCGCGGCCCATTTCGACACCCACGACGTCTACGCCGTCCACGTCGAGGGGACCAAGACCTGGAAGGTGTACAGCGGGCGCGCGACCGACCCGATCGCCCATCCCGCGTTCAAGACGCTCGGCCGCGAGCACCACGAGAAGGCCAAGGGCGAGCTCATGATGGAGGTCCGGATGAAGCCGGGCGACCTCCTCTACCTCCCCCGCGGCCAGTATCACGACGCTCTCGCCGACGAGGGCGGAGCGGTTCACGTCGCCTTCGGCATCACCCGTCCGATCGGCCTCGACGTTCTGACCATGCTGTTCGAGCGCATGGTCCGCGAGCCGGCGTTCCGCGCCAACCTGCCGCGCCCGGATGGCGCGGCCGGCCGGGCGGCGCTCGAGGAGCGCCTGGGCGAACTCGCCCGGGCGCTGGCGCGCAGCCTCGAGGACGACCGTCTGCTCGACGAGGTTCAGGCGTTCCAGGCCGGCTTCCGCTACCCGCGCCACGCCTACGACCTGCCGGCGCTGATCGAGCGCGGCCCGGCGGCCTTCGTGGTCCGGGCCGACGGCATCCGCCTGATCGAGCAGAACGGGCGGTTCGGCCTGATGCAGGTGGGCAGCCGGACGGCCACCGAGGTCCCGCCCGAGGTCGGGCCGATGGTGCGCTGGGTGATGCAGCAGAAGCGGTTCACGCCGGACGACCTCGCGGGCGCCTTTCCGGAGCGTCCCGCGGTTGAGCGCGAGAAGCTGCTCGTCGACCTGAAAACGATGCGGCTGCTGGCGCCGGCCCTGTAGATGGCCCCTTTGTTGCCCGGCCGCCACACCACCCGCCGTTTGTTGCTCCCGCGCACATTCGCGAGTTGATGGTTAGGCGATCAAGTGGTTAACCATCCGACTTGAGAGTTCGCCTCATCGGGTTGTGGTTGGGCGACGCGCTCATCGAAAGGTAGAAAAGAGGTCGCCCTAGCGGGTGCGAGTGGAGAACGGGATCATGCATCACAAGCTGTTGTTGGGCAGCTCTGCCCTGGTGAGCGCCGGCGTCCTGCTGGCGAGCGCGACTCCGGCGAGCGCCCAGATGGAAGTGCGCCTCACGGGGTATACCGAGTTCGGCGTCGCCTATTCCGAAGAAGAGAACCAGCAGTTCGACAACGTCGGCGACCGCGGCTACGGCGCGTTCATGGACACGGAAGTCCACGTGCTTGCCGACGCCGTCTCCGACAGCGGCGTCGAATACGGCGGTAAGGTCGAGTTCGAGGTCTTCTCCGGGTCTGGCGCCAGCGACACCACCGCCGACGAGGCGGTCGTCTTCATGAGCGGCGGCTTCGGCCGGCTCGAGCTCGGTCGTGAGGACGGCGCCGAGGACGTCATGTTCGTCGGTGGTGAGGACGTCGCGGCGGGCACCGGCGGCATCGACGGCGACACGACCGTGATTCCCTTCCAGGTTCGGGACACGAGCGACGCCGCGAAGATCACCTACTTCACGCCGCGCATCGCCGGCTTCCAGCTGGGTGCCAGCTGGACTCCGGACACCGGCGACGACTTCGGCGTCGATGATGGGGACGACTTCGAGAACACGATCGGCTTCGGCGCCAACTGGACCGGGAACTTCACCGGGCTCGAGTTCACGCTCGCCGCCGTCGGCCACTACGGCAAGGCCGAGACAGGGCCCGACGACATCCAGGACTGGGAAGTCGGCTTCAACACCGAAGTGGCAGGCTTCGCGGTCGGCGCCGCCTACGGCCAGGCCACCGACTTCGCCGAGGCGCAGTTCGCCAATGCCGGCCTGGGCTATGGCTTTGGCCCGGTCAACACGTCGATCGGCTGGGTGTGGTACGACCCGGACGACCCGGTCGTCGGTGGCGATTCCAACCTGTTCGTGGTCAGCGCCGACGTCGGCGTCCTTCCGGGCGTGGTGCTGAAGGGCGACGTGGCCTACAACACCGACGACACCCAGTCGTTCGGAGGCGACCTCATCACCGAGGGCACCGCCGGGGTGGTGACGCTTCAGCTCAACTACTGAGCGAGCCGCCGCGCGTTGCGGCGGCCCACGGGTGGGGGCGGCGGTGCGAACCGCCGCCCGCGTGCGTTTCAACGGCGGCGGCGCGCGGGTTCATCGGCTCCTCGCCGTTATTCTTCGTCTTGAAGTTTCGGTCCCGGACGCGATATAATCATTTCGAATACTCGCGGGTGGGGTTGTTCCTTGTCAGGGTTCGGGTCGATGATCGGGAAGCGGGTGCTGGGCCTGGCCGCGGGTTTCGCCCTCGCGGCGAGCACGGTGGCGCCCGTTCAGGCCGCGTCGGACGTAGGGGTCGGCGGCTATCACGACGAGATCCTGCGGGCCGCGCATCAGGATCTCCTGGGCGCTGGTCGGAGCGGGGCCGATGGCGGCATCCGGATAACGGTCGACACCGGTGGTCCCTCCGTCCTCTCGAGCAGCTTCACGCCCCGCTTCGGGCGCTACGGCTTCGGCGGCCCGGGGCAGGGCGACGTCGATCTCGGCTCGCT
Source organism: Geminicoccaceae bacterium (assembly GCA_036375275.1). Taxonomy (GTDB): domain Bacteria; phylum Pseudomonadota; class Alphaproteobacteria; order Geminicoccales; family Geminicoccaceae; genus DASUSF01. The sequence continues at coordinate 6,709 of DASUSF010000021.1, forward strand.
CCTGAAGCAGAGCTACGCGCCCGACCAGTTCGACACCTCGACCCGGGGGATGCGGATCGGCAGCGGGGAGGGCGCGGAGGTCGCCGGCTTCGAGATCGGGTGGGCGGCGAGCGCCGAGGTGACCGGCGGGTCGGCCGCGCCTGCGGGGACCGAGACCTTCATGCTCGGCGGCGAGCTCGCGGTCTCTGGCGTGCGGGTCGATGCCGCGTTCGGGGAGGACCCCGGCGTGTTCGGGCTCGACGGCCGGCGCATGACCGCGGGCGTCGGCTACGCGCTCGGCCCGATCGACGCCCGGGTGGGCTACAGCCTGATCGAGGACGAGGCGAGCCTCAGCGAAACCAGCCTCTTCACCCTCGGCAGCCAGCTCGCGCTGCGTCCGGGGCTGGTGGTCCAGGGCGATCTCGCCTATGCCGAGGGCGAGAGCGGCGCGCCGGCGACAGCAGGGCTGCTGAGCCTCCGGCTGAGCTTCTGATCCGGCGCCCGCACGCTTCTGGTCCAATCGGAGACGGTGTGGTGCGAATCTTCGCTCGGGCCCTCGTGCCCGCTCTGGTCATCGCGGGACTCGCGGGCTGCGCGGGGAGCGACGAGCAGGATGTCGACCTCGGGAACCAGGACAAGCAGGAAAAGGACCTGAAGCGCTACGGGTCGGTGTTCGGCGGCGACGACAGCGGTCTGGTCCTGTTCGGCGGGGACGACGCGAGCAACGGCTCCTCCGGCTCCGGGCCCGGCCTCGCGATCAATCCCTTCCTCTGGCGCGCCGCCCTCGAGACCACCGACTTCATGCCGCTGATCCAGACCGACCCGGTGGGCGGCGTGATCATCAGCGACTGGTACAGCCCGCCGGAGACTCCCGACGAGCGCTTCAAGCTCACCGTCTACGTGCTCGACCGCGAGCTCCGCTCGGACGCCGTCAAGGTCTCGGCCTTCCGCCAGGTCCGGGACCCGGGCGGCGGATGGGTCGACGCGCCGGTGACGCCCGGCACGGCGAGCAGCATCGAGGACAACATCCTGACCCTCGCCCGGGAGCTTCGCGTCGCCTCGATCAACGCCGCGGGCGACTGAGGCGGGAGTGCGCCCTTAACCGGCCTCGGACCGCTGGAAAAGCGACGCCCCCTGACCTAAGAAACGTGCCGCGGTGCAACGCGGTGGAGCAGGCATGTCGCGCTACCCCTTCAGAGACGTCGAAGCGCGCTGGCAGCGGGTCTGGGAGGAGCGCGGCACGTTCCGCGCCGGGACGGGCGGCGACCGGCCCCCTTACTACGTGCTCGAGATGTTCCCCTACCCGTCCGGGCGCATCCACATGGGGCACGTGCGCAACTACACGCTCGGCGACGTGGTGGCCCGCTTCAAGCGGGCCCAGGGGTTCGATGTGCTCCACCCGATGGGCTGGGACGCGTTCGGGCTGCCGGCGGAGAACGCCGCGATGGCGAAGGGCGTCCCTCCGGCGCGCTGGACCTACGCCAACATCGACGAGATGCGCGCCCAGTTCAAGAGCATGGGCCTGTCGCTCGACTGGTCGCGCGAGGTCGCGACCTGCGACCCGGCCTACTACCGCCACGAGCAGGCGATGTTCCTCGATTTCCTCGCCGCCGGCCTGGTCGACCGCAAGGAGTCCTGGGTCAACTGGGACCCGGTCGACCAGACGGTGCTCGCCAACGAGCAGGTGATCGACGGCCGCGGCTGGCGCTCGGGCGCGCCGGTGGAGCGCCGGAAGCTCGCCCAGTGGTTCCTCAGGATCACCGAGTACAGCGAGGACCTGCTCGCCGCCCTCGAGCGGCTCGAGCGCTGGCCGGACAAGGTCCGCCTGATGCAGGAGCGCTGGATCGGGAAGTCGGTCGGGGCGCGGGTGCGCTTCCCGATCGAGGGCCGGGACGAGCCGCTCGAGGTCTTCACCACCCGGCCGGACACCCTGTTTGGCGCGAGCTTCATGGCCATCGCGCCCGACCACCCGCTCTCCCGGGAGCTCGCCCCGAGCGACCCGAGGCTCGCCGCCTTCGTCGAGGAATGCGCCCGCACCGGGACCAGCGAGGAGGCGATCGAGCGCGCCGAGAAGGTCGGCTTCGATACCGGGCTCGCCTGCCTGCACCCCTTCGAGGACGGCGTGCGCCTCCCGCTCTACGTCGCCAACTTCGTGCTCATGGAGTACGGCACCGGGGCGATCTTCGGCTGCCCAGCGCATGACCAGCGCGACCTCGAGTTCGCGCGCAGGTACGACCGCCCGGTGACCCCGGTGGTCCTGCCGCCGGGGGAGGACCCGCCCACCTTCACGATCGGCGAGGAGGCTTACGTCGGCGAGGGCACGCTGATCAATTCCGGCTTCCTGGACGGGCTGGACGTGCCCTCGGCCAAGCAGCGGGTGATCGAGGAGCTCGAGCAGCGCGGCCTCGGCCACGGCCAGACCACCTACCGCCTGCGCGACTGGGGGGTGTCGCGCCAGCGCTACTGGGGCTGCCCGATCCCGGTGATCCATTGCCCCGCCTGCGGCACCGTCCCGGTCCCGCGCGCGCAGCTCCCGGTCGTCCTGCCCGAGGACATCGAGCTCGGCCGGCCCGGCAATCCGCTCGAGCACCACCCGACCTGGAAGCACGTCACGTGTCCGACCTGCGGCGGCGCGGCGCGGCGCGAGACCGACACCTTCGACACCTTCGTCGAGAGCTCCTGGTACTTCCTCCGCTTCTGCTCGCCGGCGGCCGCGGAGCCGTTCGAGCGCGCCGCCGTCGAGCGCTGGATGCCGGTCGATCAGTACATCGGCGGGGTCGAGCATGCCGTGCTGCACCTGCTCTATTCCCGCTTCTTCACCCGTGCGCTCCGGAAGTGCGGCTACCTCGATTTCGACGAGCCGTTCGCGGGCCTCTTCACCCAGGGCATGGTCTGCCACAAGACCTATCGGGACGCGGCCGGCAACTGGCTGCAGCCGGACGAGGTCGCGGAGGACGAGGCCGGCGTCGCGCGCGCGCTCGACGACGGCCGCGAGGTCGCGATCGGCCGCTCGGAGAAGATGAGCAAGTCGAAGCGCAACACCATCGACCCGTCCGCCACGATCGAGGCCTACGGCGCCGACACCGCCCGCCTGTTCATGCTCTCGGACAGTCCGCCCGAGCGCGACCTCGAGTGGACCGAGGCCGGGATCGACGGCGCGTGGCGCTATCTCAACCGGGTGTGGCGCCTGTTCGAGGAGATCACGTCGCTGCCGGCGCCGGCGGAGCAGGCCGGGCGCGAGCCGTCGCCGGAAGCGGTCGAGCTCGAGCGGACGATCCACCGGACCATCGCCGCGGTGAGCGAGGAGATCGAGCGCTTCCACTTCAACAAGGCGGTGGCGCTGGTCCGCGAGCTGTCCAACGCGCTCGAGGCCTTTCCGCGCAGGGATCCGGGCGCGCCAGCGCTGCTCCGGGAGGGCCTGACGGTCCTGGTGCAGCTGCTCGGGCCGATGGTGCCGCATCTCGCGGAGGAGCTCTGGTCGCGCCTCGGCCACCAGGCGCTGCTGGCCGACACCGCCTGGCCGACGGCCGATCCGCGCCGCCTCGTGGTCGACGAGGTGACGGTCGCGGTGCAGGTCAACGGCAAGCTCCGCGCCACCATCACGCTGCCGAGGGGCGCCGATCAGGGGGCGGCCACCGAAGCGGCGCGGGCCGAGGGCACGGTCCGGCGCGCGCTCGCCGAGAAGTCGATCCGGCGGGTGATCTACGTGCCCGACAAGCTCCTCAACCTGGTCGCCTGAGGCGGTGGTGGGCGGACGCCGGGCTTTCCTCTCGACCGGCCTCGGCCTCTCGACCGGCCTCGGCGTCATGGTCGGGCTCGGCCTGCTCGCCGGGTGCGGCTTCCGGCCGATGCTCAAGGCGGGCGAGGAGCCGGCGGTGCGCGAGCAGCTCGCGGCGATCGAGATCGCCGGGCTCGCCGGCCGGATCGGGCAGCTGGTGCGCAACGCCCTGCTCGACGAGCTCAATCCGACCGCGCTCGAGGTGCCGAGCCGCTACAAGCTCGTGGTCCAGCTGAACCGGCGCGCGAGCGCCCTCGGCATCCAGCTCAACAACACCATCACCCGCTACAACCTGACGCTCACCGCGCGCTTCCAGCTGCTCGACGAGACCGACGCCGACATCCTCTACAGCTCGACCGTCCGGCGGATCGCCAGCTACAACGTCCGCCGCGCGCCGTACTCGACCCTGGTCGCCGAGCTCGACGCCGAGCGGCGCGCCGCGCAGGAGATCGGCACCGACATCCGCACCCTGCTGGCGGTCCACTTCGCCCGCACCACCAACGTGACATGAAGCTCCAGGGCGCCCGGGTCGAGCGCTTCCTCAAGGCTCCGGATCCCGGAATCGCGGCCGTGCTGGTCTTCGGGCCCGACGAGGGGCTGGTCCGCGAGCGCACCGACCGGCTGATCAGGACCGTGCTCGACCAGCCGGACGACCCGTTCCGGATGAGCGATTTTCTGGCCGATCAGCTGCGCGGCGAGCCGGCGCGGCTCGCCGACGAGGCGCGCTCGCTTTCGCTGATCGGCGGCCGGCGCGTGGTTCGGGTGCGGCAGGCAGGCGACGCCGTCACCGTGGCGTGCCGGAACCTGCTCGAGCTCGAGGACTTCGAGGCGTGGGTCGTGATCGAGGCCGGCGACCTGCCGGGCGGGTCCTCGCTCCGCAAGCTGTTCGAGGGCGCGAAGCGTGCCGCCGCGCTGCCCTGCTACCGGGACCTCGCGCGGGACCTCTCGGCTCTGATCCAGGCGACGCTCAGGGACCACGGTCTCGAGGCCGAGCCCGACGCGCTGAGCTACCTGATCGATCATCTCGGCGCCGATCGCGGGCTGACCCGGGCCGAGCTGGACAAGCTCGTGCTCTACATGACCGGCGCCCCCGGCGAGGCCGCGCCCGGCCGCCGGCGGGTGACGCTCGCGGACGCCGCCGCGGTGATTGGCGACACCTCCGCGCTCGGGCTGGACGATCTGGTCGATGCCGCCGCGACCGGCGACCTGGTCCAGGTCCAGCGCTGCCTCGACCGGCTGCTCGGCGAGGGCCAGAACCCCGTCCGGCTGGTCCGCTCGCTCGCCAACCACCTGGTCAGGATCAACCGGCTCGGGCTCGAGGTCGAGGCCGGCGCGACGGTCGAGCGGGTGGTCGACGGAGCCAGGCCTCAGATTCACTTCCGGCGCCGTGACCGGGTGAAGCAGGCGCTCAGGCGCTGGCGCCCGGGCGCCGCCGCCGCCGCGCTCGAGCTCCTGGTCGACGCCGAGATCAAGTGCAAGAGCACCGGTCTCCCGGCCGAGCTGATCTGCCGCGACACTCTGCTCCGGATCGGACGGGCGGCCCGCGCCGGCTGAGCGGCCGCCCTTGCCACCGGGCCACGAGTCCTTCAAGTTTCGGCTCAGGGTCGGCAGACGGCGGGGCCGGGCTGCATGGTGCGCCGGCTCAGGTCGAGCGGGATCGGGCAGAGCGTGAGGGGACGGGCGTGCTTCGCTACGTGGTGCATCGCGTCCTCATCATGGTGCCGACCCTGCTCGCGATCAGCCTGATCACGTTCGTCATCATCCAGCTGCCGCCGGGCGACTATCTCGAGAGCTACATCGCCGAGCTGCAGGCCCAGGGCGAGCGCATCCAGGGCGACAAGATCGAGTACCTGCGCGAGGTCTACGGCCTCGACAAGCCCTGGTGGCAGCAGTACCTGGTCTGGCTGGGCGGCCTGTTCCGCGGCGACTTCGGCTATTCCTTCGAGTACGAGATGCCGGTTTCGGACGTGGTGGGCGACCGGCTGCTGCTCTCGTTCATCGTCTCGTTCGCGACCATCGTGTTCACCTGGGCGGTGTCCTTCCCGATCGGCGTCTACTCCGCGACCCACAAGTACAGCGCGGGCGACCACACCCTCACCTTCATCGGCTTCCTCGGCCTCGCGACGCCGAACTTCCTGCTCGCCCTGGTGCTTCTCTATGTCGCCAACGTCTGGTTCGGGACCTCGATCGGCGGGCTGATGGACCCGCAGTACCTCGACCAGCCGATGAGCTTTCCGAAGTTCCTCTCGATCCTCGAGCACCTCTGGGTCCCGGTCGTGGTGATCGGGACGTCGGGGACCGCGGGCATGATCCGGCGGCTGCGGGCGAACCTCCTGGACGAGCTCCAGAAGCCCTACGTCGTCACCGCCAAGGCGAAGGGCCTGCCGCCGTTCCGGGCGCTCGTGAAGTACCCGCTCCGGATGGCGCTCAACCCGTTCATCGCCGACATCGGCAACCTGCTGCCGCAGGTGATCTCGGGCGCCGCGATCGTCTCGATCGTGCTCTCGCTGCCGACCACCGGGCCGATGCTGCTCCGCGCGCTGCAGACCCAGGACATGTACCTCGCAGGCTCGTTCCTGATGCTGCTCGCCTGCCTGACCGTGGTCGGCGTCCTGCTCTCCGACCTCGCGCTCGCGGTGCTCGATCCGAGGATCCGGTTCGGCGGAGGGCAGAGCCGGTGAGCGCGCGGCACTACGTCAACCCGGAGCCGTTCGACCCGCTCGACGTCGAGCGGCTGACCCCCGAGCAGGAGAAGTTCTACACCGCCTCGCAGTGGCAGCTCATGTGGTGGAAGTTCAGGCGCCACAGGCTGGCCGTCATCTCCGGCGCGTTCCTCCTCCTGATGTACTTCTCGATCCTGATCTCGGAGTGGATCGCGCCCTACAACCTGCACAGCCGGCACCCCGACTTCATCCACTTCCCGCCCCAGGAGATCCACCTGTTCCACGAGGGCGCGTTCGTCGGCCCGTTCGTCTACGGCTCGACCTTCAAGCTCAACCTCGAAAACCTGAAGCGCGAGTACACGCCGGACACCACCGTGGTGCAGCGGCTCCGCTTCTTCTGCTCGGGCGACGAGTACCTGTTCTGGGGCATGGTGCCGATGGACTTCCACTTCGTGTGCCCGCCCGAGGACGGCACCTTCTTCTGGCTCGGGACCGACCGGCTGGGCCGCGACGTGCTGTCCCGGATCGTCTACGGCGCCCGGATCTCGCTCACCGTCGGGCTGATCGGAATCACCATCAGCTTCGTCCTCGGCATCATCCTCGGCGGCATCTCGGGCTACTACGGCGGCTGGGTCGACAGCGTGGTGCAGCGGATCATCGAGGTGATCCGGAGCTTCCCGGAGCTGCCGCTCTGGATGGCGCTGTCCGCGGCCCTGCCGGTGACCTGGGACCCGATCCTGGTCTACTTCGGGATCACGATCATCCTCGGCCTGATCGACTGGACCGGGCTCGCCCGCGCGGTGCGCTCAAAGGTCCTGGCGCTCCGCGAGGAGGACTTCGCGACCGCCGCCCGGCTGATGGGCGCGAAGCCGCAGCGGATCATCCTCCGTCACCTCGTGCCGTCGTTCATGAGCCACCTGATCGCATCCGCGACCCTCTCGATCCCGGCGATGATCCTCGGCGAGACCGCGCTCTCGTTCCTCGGCCTCGGGCTGCGCCCGCCGATCACCTCCTGGGGCGTCCTCCTGACCGAAGCCCAGAACATCAACGTCGTCGCCCTCTACCCCTGGCTCATGCTCCCCGTCGTCCCGGTGATCCTCGTGGTCCTGGCCTTCAACTTTCTCGGCGACGGCCTCCGCGACGCGGCCGACCCGTATGCCTAGCGCTCCCTGCGCAAGTCTGCTATCTAGGTCATGATAGCGTTGCAATCTGGATGCGACGGATGGCGCAATTGCTGGTCAGGAAGGTCGACGACGACCTGGTTCAAAGGCTCAAGCTCAGAGCGGCCGCGGCCGGCCGCTCGGTCGAGGCGGAGCATCGCCTCATCCTCGAGGAGGCGCTGCGCGCGAAGGGGATGAGCTTTGCGGAACGTGCGACTGCGCTCCGGGCCCGGACCGGGGGCCGCAAGACCGGCGATGCCGCAGCGCTCATCCGCGCTGATCGCGACCGCGATCTTCCCGCGGACTGACCATGCTGGTCGTCGACGCCAGCATCGCCGTCAAATGGGTCACCGAAGAGGATGGCAGCGAAGCCGCGGCGGGGCTCCTGAGCGCGGAGTTGATCGCGCCCGATCTCTGGCTGGCGGAAGCGGCGAACGCGATCTGGGCCAAGCTTCGCCGGCGACTGATCGAAGTCGACCACGCCCGCGATGCCATCCACAACCTTCTCGATGCACCGGTTCGCGCGATTTCTGTCAAGACGCTTCTGCCTGCGGCCTTCGGCATGGCCTGCGAGCTCGCTCACCCGGTCTACGACTGCCTCTATCTCGCGGCCGCTGAACTGAACGACACCAGGGTCATCACCGCCGACCAGCGGTTTTTCGAGCACTGCTCCAGCCACAGCTACCTCGGCCGCAGGATCGGGCTTCTTTAATGAGACACTCACGCATGAATCTCACCAATCCGGATACGCGCTGATCAGATGTGAGACGGTCTAAGAATGCCCATGCCCAGAATGCCGACCCGCTTGACTGGTAAGTACCAGCAGGACTTGAGTAGGTTGGTGAACATAGCAAACGAGCACGCTCGCATGCTGAATCGTCATGATGCGTTCATTCAGAACGAAATGGTCGAACAGATGCTAGAGGCAGAAAAGGGGATATGACGTACGCGATGGACAGATCGAGTGCGTATACACAGGCAGTGATGCTCGTCGGTTATGCCGGATTTCTTGGTTTCTGGGCGTTTATGAGCGACAAGATGAACGAGTACATGTCCGTTTTGGCTGGGATGTCCATGGCAATTTCATTGGCTATCTTTGTGTTGTACACCGTGTGGCATATTGTCGTCGGACATAGGATGTTGCTAATGCGCGGTGATGCGCTGCTGAGAGCGGGCAAAGACCCGGGGCGCTACATGGAGACAAAGCAAGAGTATGAAGAAAAAATCAAGGATTTTCATATCCAGACTTTCTCTCACTGGAATCTTGCTTTATGGCTAAGTATTGTTCCTGCAGTCGCCGCGGCCATGCTGCTGTTCGGAGCCTTCGCATACTATCTGACTGCACCGCTTCCCTGGAAGGACTTGCTGAAGGCGTTGAGCGGATGACTGCCAACCTCCCCACGGCCTTCTTTTGAGGCCATGTCGAGCAATGGTGGGACCGGCGGATGGCGTCCCGTGTCACCTCTGCCAGATGCCGTCCTCCTTCAACGCCTTGCCCGCCTTGTCGAGGGCGCGGGTGAAGCGGGTCACGATCTGCTCGACCTCGTCCTCGCTGATTACGAGCGGCGGCGAGAAGGCCATGGTGTTGCCGCCGGGAAGGCCGCGAAGGATCAGGCCCTCGTCGAGACAGGCGCGGGCGATCCGGGCCGGGACCTTGTGCTTCAGCTCGAACCCGGTCTTGGTCGCTTTGTCGGCGACCAGCTCGATCCCCATGATCAGGCCCATGCCGCGGATGTCGCCGACCAGCGGGTGCTCGGAAAAGGCGTTGCGCATCCGCGCCTGGAACTTCGCGCCGACCGTCTTCGCCCGGCCGACCAAGTCCTCGCGCTCGACGATGTCGAGGTTGGCCATGGCGGCCGCCGCCGCGACCGGGTGGGCCGAGTAGGTGAAGCCGTGGCCGAACACCCCCATCATCGAGGCATGGTCGATGATCACGTCCCAGATCCGCTCGCTCACCAGGCAGGCGGACATCGGGAGATACGCCGAGGTCAGGCCCTTGGCGCAGGTCATGAGGTCCGGGCGGATGCCGAACACGTCCGAGCCGAACCAGGCGCCGAGCCGCCCGAAGCCGCAGATCACCTCGTCCGCGATCATCAGGACGTCGTGTCGGTCCAGGACCTTCTGGATCTCCTCGAAGTAGCCTTCCGGCGGGACCTGGACGCCGCCGGTCCCCATCACCGGCTCGGCGATGAAGGCGCCGACCGTCTCCGGCCCCTCGCGCTCGATCAGGTCCTCGAGCTCGCGGGCGAGCTGCCGCGAGTAGTCCCGTTCGCTCATGTCCTCGGGCTTGCCCCGGTAGAGGTCGGGACACGTGGTGTGCCGGACCTCGCGGATCGGGAGGTTGAAGGCCTTGTG
>DASUSF010000022.1:0-11396 GCA_036375275.1 Geminicoccaceae bacterium
GAGCGCGTGCGTCTGGCGCTGGTCATCCCCCACCTGCAGCGAGCCTTGCAGCTGCACCGGCGGGTCGCGGTCCTGCGCCAGGGACGGGAGGTCGTACAGCAGGCTCTGGACCGGCTGCCGACGGGGATCCTGTTCGTCGACGGTGAATGCCGGCCGATCGCCCGCAACCACCGCGCCGACGAGATCCTCGAGGCCGGCGACCTCGTCCTGCGGAGCGGCCGCCTGAGCGCCTGCGACGAGATTGCGACAGGCGAACTGCATCGGTTGATTGCGGCGTGCATGGATACTGCCAATGGCGATGGCACCGGCGCCGGCGGCGTCCTCCAGATCTGCCGCGCGCCCACCCAGCCCTCCCTTCAGGTCCTGGTCTCGCCGATGCGCAGCATGTGCGACCTGCTCGGGCACGAGGAATCGATCGCAGCGGTGTTCGTGAGCGATCCCGGTCTGCCGATCGACCTCGAACACGAGCGGCTGTGCCAGCTCTACGGGCTGAGCCGGGTGGAGGCGGAATTCGCCCTGCGGATCGTGCAGGGGCGATCGGTCGAGGAAGCGTCGAAGAGCCTGCGCCTGGCGGTCAACACAGGTCGAGCATACCTGAAGCGCATCTTCAGCAAGACCGGCGTCCATCGCCAGTCCGACCTCGTGCGCCTCGTCCTCGTCGGCCCCGCTTATCCGCGGGCCGCTTGAACGGCGTCGGGCGCGCCGGCCGCCGGGGCGGCCGCCGTCCGCCAGGCAGGTCCGGCCGACCGGGCTTCGTCACTCCGATAGAGCGCGCTGGTCATGACGCCACCGCATGGGTAGATGGGGGCGGCCCGGCGCAGCTGGCGGACGGGCCCCTGCTGGTTCCATTGCCCGGAGAGCCGAACGTGACGTCCACTTTTCGCCTGTCCTGTCCGCTCGCCGCCGCGGGCGTCGTCCTCCTGTCGTCCGGGCACGTCGGCGCGCAGACGTTCGATGCCGGCCCGTACGTCGGGATCAGCGCGGGCGGGCTCCTGTTCCAGGACCTCGACGGCAGCGTCGAGGGGGAATCCGCGAGCCTGGACTTCGCCCCGGGCTACGCCATCGCGGCGCAGCTCGGCTACCGGTTCAGCGCGCTCCGGACCGAGCTCGAGCTGGAGTACGGCGTGGTCGACCTCGACGTGATCGAGGCGGCGGGCGTGTCCGAGGACCTGGACGGCGAGCTCAACGTGCTGCGCGGCACGGCAGGCCTGTACCTCGACTTCACGCTTCTGCCCCTGTTCACCCCCTACGTCGGCGGCGGCGTCGGCGCCGCCCACGTCGACGGCGACAGCACGACGGTCGACGGCGTCACCGTCGAGGTCGAGGACGACACCCACCTGACCGCGCACGGCGAGGTCGGGCTCGCCCTCGACTTCCTGCCCTTCGTCTCGATCGTCCCGGCCTATCGCTACATCTGGATCGACAGCGGCGAGGGCGACCTCGACGACACCACCGCCCACCTGATCAAGCTCGGCGCCCGGCTCGAGTTCTGAGGCGTCGGGACGGGCGTGGTGCGTCCGCTTCGCCTCAGACAGCGCGTCCCGCCCCTGCCTAAAGGACCTGAGCCAGGACATCGCGCCCGGCCATGCACAGCGCGCCGCCCCTGCCACTGATCTCGCTCGCGACCACCGGCCGGCTGGACGCGCCGCCGCTCGCGGCGCGCGCCGCGCTGCTCGAAGCGCCCGCGACGCCCGCGTCCTTCGCCGCGGCGCTCGGCCGCTTTCGAGACCTCTTCGAGCAGGTCGAGGTGGCGCCACCGCCCGCTCCCCGCCCTGCCCCCGACGCTCCGGTAAGGATCGCGTTCTGGAACGTCGAGCGCTGCAAGCACGTCGAGGCTTCGGCGCGGCTCCTCGGCGGATTGGACGCCGCGGCCTGCCTGCTCTGCGAGCTCGACGTCGGCATGGCCCGCTCCGGCCAGGCCCACACCCCACGCGAGCTCGCCCGCCGTCTTGGCGCCGGCGCGGCGTTCGCGGTCGAGTTCCTGGAGCTCGGCCTCGGCGACGCCAAGGAGCGGGAGTGGCACGCCGGCAAGGTCAACCGGGCGGGCCTGCACGGCGCGGCGATCCTGTCGCCGCACGCCCTCGACCGCCCGGCGGTGATCCGGCTCGAGAGCGGGGGCGGATGGTTCGACGGCGCGCGCGGCGAGCGGCGGGTCGGCGGCCGGATCGCGCTCGCCGCGACGCTCCGGATCGCGGGCATCCCGACCACGCTCGCGAGCGTCCATCTCGAGAGCCACAGCGACCCGGCGGGGCGGGCCGCGCAGATGCGGATCCTGCTCGGCGCGCTCGACGCCTACGCGCCCGGCCAGCCGGCCCTGATCGGCGGCGACTTCAACACCTGCACGATCGACCGCGCCTGGGCGCGCGGCACCGGCCGCCGGCCCGTGCTCGACCTGGAGCGGCTGCTGGACCCGGTGCCGTTCGAGCCCCTGTTCGAGGTCCTGAGCGGGCACGGCTACCACTGGCGGCCCTGCAACGTCCCGGGCGTCCCGACCCAGCGCACGCGCCCCGACGGCACGCCGCCGCCGCCGCTCGGCAAGATCGACTGGTTCTTCGCCCGCGGGCTGAGCGCGAGCGCGCCCGCCACCGTTCCCGCGGTCGATGCCGGCGGCCGGGCGATCTCGGACCACGAGGTGCTCGTGGTCACGGTGGCGCCGGATCCGGCCGCGCGCTGAGCCGCGAGGCGGGTCCGCGCCCCCCGCTCAGATGATCGCGTGGCGGACCTTCGCCGAGACCCATTCGCTCACGATCACGGTCGCGAGGATCAGCAGCAGGATCACCGTCACCTGCGGCCAGGCGAGGGTGTTCAGGGAGGACTGCAGCTGGAGCCCGATGCCGCCCGCTCCGACCAGGCCGAGGATCGTCGACTCGCGGATGTTGATGTCCCAGCGGAACACGCTGATGCCGGCGAACGCCGGGAGGATCTGCGGGACGATGGCGAAATCGAGCACCTGGGCGCGGCTCGCCCCGGTCGCGGTGATCGCCTCGACCTGGCTCTGGTCGATCTCCTCGATCGCCTCGTAGAGCAGCTTGCCGATGAACCCGATCGAGCGCAGCCCGATCGCGATCACGCCGGCCAGGATCCCCGGGCCGATGATCGCGACCAGGAGCAGCGCCCAGATCAGCGAGTTGATCGAGCGCGACGCGACGATGATGAACAGCGCCACCGGCCGGAGGAGGAGCGCGCTGGGGCTGGTGTTGCGGGCGGCGACGAAGGCGATCGGGACGGCGATGAGGATGCCGAGCAGCGTCCCGAGCGTGGCGATGTTGATGGTGTCCCAGAGCGGCCACCACAGGCGCTCGAGGTACGACCAGCGGGGCGGGACCATCCGGCCGCCGATGTCGGCCGCCTGGCGCGGCGCGTCCAGCACGAACGTCCAGATCGTGCCCTCGGTCATGACCTGCCAGCACCAGACGAACAGCGCCACCAGGACCAGCCAGCCGGCCCAGATCGCCCACTGCGCGCGGGTCGTCCTGAGCTTCCAGACACGCTGGCCGTCGATCTCCCGGACCGGCATCACTGCACCCGCTGGCGGATGTGGCTCGAGGCGTACTCGGCGATCATCACGATCAGGATGATCAGCAGCAGGATCGCGCCGGCGCTGTCGTACTCGTAGCGGTCGATCGCGGTGTTGAGGGTGGCGCCGATGCCGCCGGCGCCGACGATCCCGATCACCGCCGACTCGCGGAAGTTGATGTCCAGCCGGTACAGGCTGAGGCCGATCAGGCGGGGCATCACCTGCGGCTGGATGCCGTAGTTGACCAGCTGCAGCCACGACGCGCCGGTGGCGCGGATCGCCTCGGCCTGGCCCTCGTCGATCTCCTCGATGTCCTCGGCGAGGAGCTTGGCGAGGAAGCCGACGGTCGAGAAGGACAGGGTGAGGAAGCCGGCGAACGGCCCGAAGCCGAACATCGCGACGAAGAAGATCGCGATGATCACCTCCTGGAAGGTGCGCGAGAGGATGACGATCGCCCGGCAGACGAGGTAGACGGGCGCGGGCGCGAGGTTGCGCGCGGCGCCGATCCCGATCGGGACCGAGATCAGCACGCCCACGACCGTCGAGGTCAGGGTCATGGTCAGGCTTTCGACCAGGCCTGCGACGATGTCGCGCGAGCGGCTGGTGAAGTCGGGCGCGAGGAAGCCCTGGACGAAGCGCCAGCCGCGCTCCAGGCCCTCGGCGACCCGGGTCCAGTTGACCTCGATGCTGCCGACCGCGACGACCAGGTAGACGAGCGCGCCGGCGTAGATCAGCCAGCGGGTCCGCGCGCCCTTGATCAGGACCGGCGGGCGCCGCCAGCGCCGGCCGACGGCGCCCGCGATCATACCAGGCCCGCCATCCGCTCGTCGGCCGGCTCGGCGCCGCGCTCCGGCCGCGCCCCCTCGGCCCGGTCCTCGTCCTGCCGGTCCTCCTCGGCCAGGCGGCGCATCGCCGTCCAGTCCTCCTCGCCGTAGATCCGGCTCAGCACCAGGTCGTCCAGCGCGGCCGCCGGGCCCTCGAAGACCACCCGCCCCGCGCTCAGCCCGACGATCCGGTCGACGAACATCTGCGCCAGCATGACGTCGTGGATGTTGATGATCGCCGGCAGCGTGCGCTCCTCGCAGATCTCGCGGATCAGGCGCATGATCTGGCGCGAGGTCTTCGGGTCGAGCGAGGCGGTCGGCTCGTCGATCAGCAGGAGCTCCGGCTCCTGCGCCAGGGCGCGGGCGATCCCGACCCGCTGCCGCTGGCCGCCGGACAGCTCGTCGGCGCGCTTCTCCACGTGCTCGAGCAGGCCCACCCGCTCGAGCAGGGCGAACGCGTTGTCGACGTCGCCGCCAGGGAAGCGGCGCACCAGGCTCCGCCAGAACGGGACGTAGCCGAGCCGCCCCGAGAGCACGTTCTCCATCACGGTCAGCCGCTCGACCAGCGCGTACTCCTGGAAGATCATGCCGATCCGCCGGCGCACCCGGCGAAGCTCGGAGCGGCCGATCCGGGTGAGCTCGAGATCGCCGAGGAAGACCGCGCCGGCGGTCGGCTCGACCAGGCGGTTGATACAGCGGATCAGGGTCGACTTCCCGGCGCCGGACGGGCCGATCAGCCCGACCAGCTCACCCGGGCCGACCTCGAACGAGACGCCGTCCAGCGCGAGGTCGCCGGTCTTGTAGCGCTTCTTGAGATCCTGGACCCGCAGCATGCTCAGGCGGCCTCCGGACGACGGAGCCCGCGCCCGCAGCCGGCCGGCGCGGGTCCGGACCGCATCACTCGCAGTCGTAGGAGACGCCGTTCGCCTCGTCGATCTGCCGGATCACCGCCCAGTCGTCCTTGAAGGTGATCTCGACGAACTGGCTCTCGCCGCTCTTGCTGAACTCCTCGGCGAGCGCCGAGCCCTCCCAGTCGAAGCTGAAGAAGGCCTCCTTGATCTTGTCCTGCAGCGCCGGATCGAGGTTGTGGACGACGCCGTAGCCAGTGGTCGGGAAGGTCTGCGAGGTGTAGAGGACCTTGAGCTGATCCTCCTCGACCACGCCGCGCTCGATCATCCGGGCCTTCACCGAATTCGCGATGGCCGCCGCGTCGTAGTCCCGGTTCGCGACGCCGAGGATCGAGTTGTCGTGCTTGCCGGAGAACGCCGCCTCGAAATCCTCTCCGGCGACCATGCCGAACTCGCTCTTGAGCAGCGCCGAGGGCGCCTTGAAGCCGGAATTGGAGGTCTCGGCCGTGAAGGCGAGGGTCTTGCCCTGCAGGTCCTCGACGCTGTCGATGCCCGAGTCCGGGTGGGTGATGATCTCCATCTCGTAGCCGAAGCTGCCGTCCGCGGCGGCCATCATGGCGAACGGCCGGAAGCCGGCGCAGGCCACGGCGATCGGGTTCGAGCCGGTGTTGAAGCCGGCGATGTGCAGCCGCCCCGCGCGCATCGCCTCGAGCTGCGCCGCGTTCGACTGCACGGGGAAGAACTGCACCTCCTTCCCGGTCGCTTCGGCCATGTGCTCGAGAAAGCCGGCCCACACCTCGGCGTAGACGGCCGGATCCTCGACCGGCGTGTAGGCGAAGATCAGCGTGTCCGGGTCGACCAGCTCGGCGGGATCGCTCGGGACGTCGGCGACCAGGTCGCCGTCGGCATCGGTGTAGCGCGCCCCGAGCTCGAACGCCCCAGCCCCCAAGCTGGCGACGAAGACGGCGGCGGCCGTCGCCGCGAACGGCACCCACGTACGATCGAACATGCTGGCCTCCCCAGGATCGCCGGTCAGAGCCCGCATCTTAGCGTCAGGATGGCGCGCGTCGACAGCGACTGCGCACCGACCTTCTTCGGGGCGCCGCCACGGCCTCGCCCCGCTGGGTGCCGACCGGTGGAGGCCGTCGCCGTGGCTCAGCCCGCGACCCGCGCCAGGTCCTCGCGCGGCGCCCTCGCGCGCTGGCGCGCGAGCCATGGCAGCACCGCCTCGGGCGGCAGGGGCTTGCTGAACAGGTAGCCCTGGCCGAGGTCGCAGCCGTGGGCGCGCAGGAATGCGAGCTGCTCCCCGGTCTCGACCCCTTCCGCGACCACCTCGACCTTCAGGTTGTGGGCCATGGCGATGATCGCGGTGACGATGGCCTCGTCATCGGCGTCGTTCGCGATGTCGCTGATGAACGACCGGTCGATCTTCAGCCGGTCCATGGCGAACCGCTTGAGGTAGGCGAGGCTCGAGTAGCCGGTCCCGAAGTCGTCGATCGCGAGCCCGACGCCGAGCGCGCGAAGCGCCGCGAGCATCGCCGACACCTTGCCCGGATCGGCCATGACCATGGTCTCGGTCACCTCGAGCTCGAGCAGCTCGGGCGCCAGCCCGGTCTCATCGAGAATGTCGGTGATGATCGCGACGAAATCGTCCTGCTGCATCTGCGCCATCGAGAGGTTGACCGAGACGCGCCGCCTGGCGAGGCCGGCGCGGCCCCATTCCCGCGCCTGCAGGCACGCCGCGCGCATCACCCGGACGCCGATCGGCACGATCAGCCGGGTCTCCTCGGCGAGGGGAATGAACAGCTCCGGCGTGATCAGGCCGCGCTCCGGATGGCACCAGCGCAGCAGCGCCTCGAAGCCGGTCACCTCGAAGGTCCTGAGGTCGAGCTGCGGCTGGTAGTGCAGGACCAGCTCGTCGCGCTCCAGCGCCTGACGCAGCTCGCGCTCCAGCGTCACCCGGTGCAGGTTGCGGACGCTCAATCGCTGGCTGTAGAACTGCAGGTTGTTCCGGCCTTTCTCCTTGGCGTCGTACATCGCGGTGTCGGCGTTCTTGAGCAGGGCGTCGGGATCGTCGCCGTCGTCGGGGAACAGCGCGATCCCGATGCTCGTGCCGACCACGACGGACTGGCCACCGAGGTCGAACGGCTGCCGGAGCATGTCGAGGATCCTGAGCGCCACCGCGGCCGCGTCGTCCGGGGCCTCGACGTCCCGAAGCACGATCGTGAACTCGTCGCCGCCGAGCCGGGCGACGGTGTTGCTCCGGCCGTCGCCGACCCCGACCGCGTCGCTGGCGCGGACGCACGCGCTCAGGCGCTCCGCGAAGCCCTTGAGCAGCCGGTCGCCGGCCTCGTGCCCGAAGGTGTCGTTGATCAGCTTGAACCGGTCGAGATCGAGGAACAGGACCGCGGCGCGATTTCCGCGCCGGCGCGAGTCGGCGAGCGCCCGGGCCAGCGCCTCCTTGAGGAAGACGCGGTTGGGCAGGTTGGTCACGGCGTCGAAGAAGGCGAGCTTGCGGATCTGCGCGGTGTGATGCCGGAGCTGGTCGAGCATCCGGTTGAAGGCGGTGGCGAGGGTGCCGATCTCGTCGTTGGTGTGGATCTCGATACGCTGCCCGAACTGGCCCTTGGAGGCCGCCTGGGTGCTCGCGGTGAGCTGACCCAGCGGGCGCGTGATCCGGCGGACCAGGGGCTGGTTGAGGGCCAGGCTCAGGGCGAGGAAGACGAGGCCGAGGATGAGGTTGCGATTGCGGACCGCGGCCGCGTCCTTGTGCATCTGGTCGGTCGACATGCCGAGGCGGACGCTGCCCAGCTCCTCGAAGCTCATCATCACCGGCTCGGCGACGTGCAGCCCCTCGCCGTCGATCATCAGGGTGCCCCGGCCCCGCGCGCGGGCCTCCCGGCTCAGCGGGTCGTCGACCAGATCGAACAGGTTGTCGTCGCCGATCTCGCCGTCGACGATCAGCCGGTCGTCAGCGTCCAGGACGTAGGCGTAGAGGATGTCCTCGCGGCGCTGGACGTCCTGCACGATCAGCCGGAGCTCGTCGATCCTGAGGTCGACCAGGTAGTTGCTCGCGAAGTCGGCGAGCATCGCGGCGTCGCTTCGGGCGCGGCGCTTGAGACGGTCCTCGATCACGTCCTGCTCGGCCAGGATGTTGACCGAGGCCAACGTCGCGGTGAAGACCGTGAGGAGCACGCCCATGAAGACGCTGAGCTTCCTCGCGAGGCCGTAGGTCAGCCTGCTCCAGATGGCGCCGAGCCGGTCGCGCACGAAACGCCGCCTCCCGCGATCCGATGCGGTCGGGCTAGTTGGTCATGCGCCCTTCGAGCCGGTCGAGCATCGCGAAGATCGGCGCGAAGGTCGCGTCGACCCCGCCCGGGAAGCGGTCGAAGCGGGTGGTCTTCTGGAAGGCCTGGAGCGTCCTCCGGCCCGCCCCGTCGTGCTCCATCCCGAGCAGGACCCGCTCGACCTCCCTGACCACCGCCGGGTCGAGGTCGGGGCGATGCGCCACCACGTGGCGGGGGATGTCGATCGACCGGGCGAAGGCGATCAGCTCGTCGTTGCCCTTCTTCCGGTACAGCTCCAGGAACTCGGGGCTGGTGACGCCCGCCGCCACCTTGCCGCGGGCGATCCAGAACATGGTGTTCACGTCGTCCATGCTGAACACGTAGCCGATGGCGTCGGGCGGGACGAAGTCCCTCTCGCCCCGGAGCTCGATCAGGTGATAGCCGCGCTCGAGCAGCATCGCCTTGGGCAGGAGATGCCCGGAGCTCGACTGCGGATCGTCGAACGCGATCACCTTGCCGAGCAGCCCGTCGAAGGAGGTGATGCCGCTGTCCTCGCGCGAGACGAACACGCTGTGGTACTCCGGGGCGCCCTTCTTCCAGCGCCGGAGCAGCGGCTGCAGGCCGACCTGCCGGTTGATCCTCGCGATGACGAACGGGCTGTCGATGTAGAGATCGACCTCGCCGGCCGCGATCCGCCGCGCCATCTCGCCGGCGGTGGTGGTGACCGCGACCTCGACCTCGCGGATGCCGGCGCCGCGGAGGCGGGTCCCCATGTAGTCGGCGAGCGGCTGGAAGGTCTCGACCTCCTCCTTGATGCTGCGGCTCACGCTGCCGATCACCAGGGTGTCGCGCGCCGGAGCGCGTGCCGACACGGCCGGCCCCGCGATCCCCAGGGTCGCGAACGCCGCCGAGCCGGCCAAGAGAATCTGACGTCGGGAGGAACCCATCTACCAACCCCTGCTGGTTCGGTCCGGAAGAGCACCATCTCTCCTCGCCGCAATCGTAGGTCCCGCCCCTTACCAAGCCGTTAAGCATCCCCGTGACGCCCCGAGCCGCCGCTGCGGCCCCACGCTCAGCGTTCTTTATTAGATATTAACTCTATCCAGGGTTAATAGGCCGGGCTACGTTCCGGTCGCGAACGGCACCGCCCAGGCCTGCGGCGCGAGCTCCGAAGTCCCACTCCGCCGGTCGCACCGCCGGGCGCGAGCGTCGCCCGGTGCCTGATGACAACGAGGGAATCTGTCCGGATGAAGACGTTCAGAACTCTGATGGCCGGCGGCCCGGCCGCTGCTCTGGCTCTGATGGTGGCGCCTGCCGCGGCCGCGCCGGTGTTCGTGACCAACGGCGCGGATGCCGGCCCCGGGTCGTTCCGGGCGGCGGTCGACGCCGCGAACCTCCACCCGTCGATCGACGTGATCCGGTTCACGCGCGATCTCGGGACCGTCCAGCTGGCCAGCACCGTCGTCTACACCGGGGCGCAGTCGCTCCGGATCGAGGGGCGGGACACGGCGATCGCCGGCGACGGGCTGTTCGACCTGCTGGTCGCCACCGGCGGTGGCGACCTCACGCTGCGCCAGATCGGCTTCAGCGACGGGCTGAATGGGATCGTGGTCGAGGTGCCGGCGGACGCGGACGGCGAGCTGTCCACCGTCCTGTTCGACGTGACGGTCGAGAACAACGGCGAGTTCGGCCTGCTCATCGACGACGAGACCAACGGCGGGTCCAACGCCGGCATCGGCCTCGACATCGCGTGGAGCCGCTTCGTCGGCAACGGCGCCGACCTCGTCGCCGGGGTGATCGAGGATCTCGACGGGGTCCGGGTGAACGAGCGCGGCGAGGGCGACATCGCGGCGACGATCCACGCCTCCGAGTTCACCGGCAACGGTGCGGACGGCTACGAGCTCGACGAGGGCGGGCCGGGCGACGTCACTTTGATGATCCGCCGCAGCCGGTTCGACGGCAACGGCCTCTTCGAGCCCGAAGGCGACGACGGCATCGACATCGACGAGGCGGACGGCGGCAGCATCTGGCTCCGGGTCGTCGGCGCGACCTTCAACGGCAACAGCGACGACGGCATCGGCATCGACGAATCCGGCGAAGGCGACCTCATGATGTCGCTGATCCGGGTCCAGATGTCCGACGTCGGCGACAAGGGTCTCAGCGCCGACGAGGGCGATGCCGGCGATCTGGATCTGAAGGCGCTCCTGGTGGCGGCGGACGGCAACGTCGAGGACGGCCTGAACTTCGAGGAGGCCGGCGACGGCGACCTGTTCGCCCGCGTGGTACGCTCGGCCTTCCGGGACAACGGCCAGGCCGGGATCGACGCCACCCAAGGGGATGCGGGCCAGGGCACGCTGCGCCTGCAGAACGTGATGTTCGACAACAACGGCGACGGCCCGGTCGACCCGGACGGCGTCGAGGTGGTCGGCGGCCCCTGAGGCTTCCGGCCTTTCCACGCTCCATGGGAGGCGGCCGCCCGGCCGCCTCCACCCTCGCGTGCCTCGTCGTCTAGAGCCATTCTCGATGAGACGGAGCCGCCTCGAACACCGACGCCTCCTCGCTCATAGAAAGCGAATTGCTCTATTTCAATAAGTCAAAGCAGCTTCATCCGGACGCCCGCGAGAACGCGACCCCGCCTGAGCGGATGCTGCTCCAGAGCAATTCCGATGAGACAGAACCGCATCGAACCGCGACGTCCTTCCGAGCATCGGAAGAAAATTGCTCTATCCGATGGATCGAGCGGATTCACCCGATCGGAACCGCTTGCAGGCTCCGTCAGATCGGGATCCGCTCTAGACGGCGCGCGCGGTGAGGCCGCCGTCGACCGGCAGGCACACCGCGGTGATGTACTGCGCCTCGTCGCTGGCCAGGAATACGGCGGCGTTGGCGACGTCCCAGGCGGTGCCCATGCGCCCCGTCG
>DASUSF010000023.1:0-10413 GCA_036375275.1 Geminicoccaceae bacterium
ATCTCGGCCTCACCATCGAGACCGTCTCGCGAACCTTCAGCCGCCTCAAGCGGCGCCAGCTGATCGAGCTGCCGACCCCCCAGCAGGTCGTGCTGCGGCGGACCGAAGAGCTCGCTGCGATGGCCGAGGGGCTGGACGCGCGGCAGGCGTGAGAGGGCTCGTTCAGGCCGCCACGCCGATCAGCGGCAGGCGCACGTTGACCAGCTCGTTGTCGTCCGGATCCCGCTCCTGCTGGAAGCCGAGGCGATCGGTCATCTCGAGCATGCTCCGGTTCTCCCTGAGCACCGTGCCGAACAGCTGCCGGATGCCCTGCTCGCCCGCGTAAGCGATGATCGCCTCCATCAGGGCGGTGCCGAGCCCCTGGCCCTTGAGGTCGCTCCGCACCAGGATGGCGTACTCCGCGGCCATCCGGTCGGGGTCGGCGGCGATCCGCACCGTGCCGCAGAACGCGTCTTCGGCGCCCGCCTGCTGGTCGACCGCGACCAGCGCCATCTCGCGGTCGTAGTCGATCTGGGTCAGCCGGGCGCACAGCTCCGGCGAGAGCGTCTTGAAGGACGTGAAGAAGCGCAGCCGCTTGTCCTCGGGCGTGGTCCGCTCGTCGACCATCCTGCGCAGCGCGGGCGCGTCCTCGGGCCGGATGGGACGGAACAGGAAAGACCTGCCGGCGACCTCGACGGAGCGCTCGAGCTCCTGCGGGTACGGCCGGATGGCGAGCCGGGCGGTGCCGCGCCGGACCGGCTGGGCCAGCCGGATGCGGGCGTCGAGCGCGAGCACCCGCTGGTGGTCGACCAGGACCGGGTTGATGTCGAGCTCGGCCACCCGGTCGAGATCGGCGACCAGCTGCGAGACCTTCACGAGCGTGAGCGCCAGCTCGTCGAGCGCTGCCGGCGGGCGGTCGCGGTAGCCCTCGAGCCGCTTGTAGATCCGGGTCGCGCGCATCATCGAGCGGGCGAGCATGAGGTTGAGCGGCGGCAGCGCCAGAGCCTGGTCGCGCACCACCTCGACTGCGGTGCCGCCCTCGCCGAACAGCAGCACCGGCCCGAACAGGGGGTCGTCGTACATCCCGAGGATGACCTCGAAGGCCCGGCTGCCGTCGACCATGGGCTGGACCGTCAGGCCCTCGATCCGGGCGTCCGGGCGCGCGGTCCGGATGTTGTCGAGCATGGTGCGGGCCGCCTCGTGGACCCGCCAGGGATCGGCGAGGCCGAGCATCACGCCGCCGACGTCGGACTTGTGGGTGATGTCGGGCGAGAGGATCTTGATCACGCACGGGCCCTCGAACGCCTCGGCGGCCCGCGCCGCCTCGTCGGGCGCGCGGACGATCCGCGTCGGCACGGTCCGGATGCCGTACGCCTCGAGCACGTCCTTGGCTTCCGGCTCGGTCAGCCAGGCGCGCTCGTCGGCGAGAGCGCGGTCGATCACCCGCTCCGCCGCCGCCACGTCCGGCTCGAAGTCCTCCGGGATCGATGGCGGCACCTGGCGGAGCATCTCCTGGTTCACCCGGTAGCTGACCAGGTGCATGAAGGCGCGCACCGCGTCGGTCGGGGTGTCGTAGGTCGGGATCCGCGCCTCCGCGAAGCGGCGCCGGGCCTCGGCCGCCGAGGCCTCGCCGAGCCAGCTGGTCAGCACCGGCCGGCGGTGCTGCCGGGCGACCTCGATCGTCGCGTCGGCGGCCGCGGTGGTCGCCCCGATGGCGGTCGGGCAGTTGAGCACCAGCACCGCGTCGTTGCCCTTGTCCTCGAGGAGCGCCTCGAGGGCGGCGGTGTAGCGTTCGGCCGGCGCATCGCCGACGATGTCGACCGGGTTGCCGTGGCTCCAGACCGGCGGCAGCGCGGCGTTGAGCCGCTCCATGGTGGTCTCGGACAGGGCCGCGAGCTCGCCGCCGCCGTCGATCAGCGCGTCGGTCGCGAGCACGCCGATGCCGCCGCCGTTGGACACGATCGCCATCCGGTCGCCGGCGACCTTGAGCCCGGAGCCGAGCGTCTCGACCGCCGCGAACAGCTCGTCCAGGGTCGCGACCCTGAGCATGCCGGCGCGACAGAAGGCGGCGTCGTAGACCGCGTCCGAGCCGGTCAGCGCCCCGCTGTGCGAGCTCGCCGCCTTGGCCGCCTCCTGGCTGCGGCCGCCCTTGATCACGATCACCGGCTTCGAGCGCGCGCAGGCACGGGCCGCCGACATGAACTTCCGGGCGTGGGTCACCGCCTCGACGTAGAGCAGCACCGCCCGGGTCGACCGGTCGGTCGCGTAGTAGTCGAGGAGATCGCCGAAATCGACGTCGACCATGCCGCCCAGGCTGACCATGTGGCTGAAGCCGATGCCGCGCGCGCTCGCCCAGTCGAGGACGCCGGTCAGCACCGCCCCGGACTGGCTCACGAAGGCGAGGTTGCCCGGCAGCGCCTGGCGCTGGGCGAAGCTCGCGTTGAGGCCGTGCCCCGGCACCATGAGCCCGATGCAGTTCGGCCCGACGACGCGGAGCGTGTGCGGCTTGGCCGCGTCGAGCACCTGCTGCTGGAGCACCCGGCCCGCGTCGCCGAGCTCGGCGAAGCCGGCCGAGATGACCACCGCGGCCCGGGCGCCGCGCCGTCCGACCTCGGCGATCAGCCCCGGGATGGTGTCCGGCGGCGTCGCGATCACCGCGAGGTCCGGATCGACCGGCAGCTGGTCGATCGAGGCATAGGTGTAGACGCCCTCGATCGCCCGCTCGCGCGGATTGACCGGCAGGATCGGCCCGTCGAAGCCGGCGTTGAACAGGTTGTGAGCCAGCACCTGCCCGATCGACCGAGGCTTCTTGCTCGCCCCGATCAGCGCGATCGAGCTGGGTCGGAACAGGGTCTCGAGATTGCGCACCGTCATGAAGCGATGATCCAATGCTGTCAGAGTTCGGGGCGCTCGCGGACCGTCGCCTGCAGGGCACACGGTCAGCTCCCGAACGCACTCTAGCCGTTTCCGGGTGACCTACCGCCGGCCCCGCCTCGCCGGCGGTCGATCGTCGTCGTCGTCGAACAGGATCCGTTCCGCCGCCCCGTCCAGGTCCTCGTACTGCCCCGACCGTAGCGCCCAGAGGAACGCGAGCAGCCCGACCAGACCGAGGCCGAGAGCGATCGGGATCAGGATGACGAGGTTGCTCACGGCTGCCCGCGGAGCTGGAGGCGGAGCGCGTTGCCGACCACGAGCAGCGACGACGCCGACATGCTGAGCGCCGCGATCAGCGGCGTCACCAGCCCCGCCATCGCGAGCGGCACGGTGATCAGGTTGTAGGCGAGCGCGAGCGCCAGGTTCTGCCGGATCAGCCGGCGCGCCCGGCGGGCGACCTCGATCGTGAGCGCGACCGGCATCAGCCGGTCGCCCTGGAAGACGGCATCGGCGGTGTTCTGGCTGATGTCGATCGCGGAGGACGGCGAGATCGAGACGTGCGCGGCCGCGAGCGCCGGCGCGTCGTTCAGCCCGTCGCCGACCATCAGGACCTTGCACCCGG
The DNA here is from genome assembly GCA_036375275.1 of Geminicoccaceae bacterium. Lineage (GTDB taxonomy): Bacteria > Pseudomonadota > Alphaproteobacteria > Geminicoccales > Geminicoccaceae > DASUSF01. The sequence continues at coordinate 3,476 of DASUSF010000023.1, forward strand.
CCGCGCCGAGCGCCTCGAGGCGCGCGACCTTGTCCGCCGGCGAGCGGCCGGCGCTCCAGTGGTCGATCCCGAGCGCCTTGGCCACGGCCGCCGCCGCCGGCCTCCGATCGCCGCTCAGCATCTCGACCTCGAGCCCGAGCGCCTCGAGGCGCCTCAGGGTCGGCGCCGCGTCGTCGCGCAGCCGGTCGCCGAACGCGAGCCGCCGGGGAGCCGCTCCCGGGCGGGCGAGCCAGAGCTCGAGCCGGTCGTCCTCCGGCGCTTCGCCCGGCGGACCGGCGAAGGCGCGGCTGCCGAGGCGGATCTCGCCGTCGGGCAGGCCCAGGCGGAGCCCCTGCCCCGGCACCTCCGCCACGCCTTCCGCCGCCGGCGCGTCCGGCACCTGGGCCGCGAGCGCGCGCGCGAGCGGATGGCGGCTGCCGCCGGCGAGCCCCGCCGCCAGGCGCAGGTCGTCCTCCGGCACCGCCTCGACGGCCGCGAGCGTCGGCCGGCCGAGGCTCAGCGTCCCGGTCTTGTCGAGCACCACGTGATCCACCTCGGCGAGGCGCTCGAGCGCGGTCGCCGACTTCAGCAGCACGCCGCTCCGGAAGAGCCGCCCGCTCGCGATCACCTGGACCGCCGGCACCGCGAGGGCGAGCGCGCAGGGGCAGGTGATGATCAGGACCGCGATCGCGTACAGCAGCGCCACCTGCCAGGCCGCGCCGAGCACCAGCCACCAGGCGAGGAAGGTGATCAGGGCGAGGCTGTGGACCGCCGGGGCGTAGGCGCGCGCGATCCGGTCGGCAAGGACCACGAAGCGGGCGCGCCGCTGCTCGGCCGCCTCCATCAGCCGGACGATCTCCGCGAGCAGCGTGCCGTCGCCGGCGGCGGACGCGGCGATCCGGAGCGGCGCCCCGAGGTTCAGGGTGCCGGCGAACACCCGGCTCCCGGGCGCGACCCGCTCGGGCACGCTCTCCCCCGTGATCAGGCTGGTGTCGACCTCGCCGGCGCCGGCGATCACTGCGCCGTCGACCCCGATCCGCTCGCCGGCTCCGGCGAGCACCGTCGCCCCCGGCGCGACATCGGCGGCCGGCACCGCATGGCGCACCCCGGCGGCGTCGAGCACCGTCACGAAGCCCCGTTCCAGCGCCACCAGACGCTCGGCCGCGGAGCGGGCCTGGCCCCGCGCCCGGTGGTCGAGGTAGCGTCCGATCAGCAGGAAGAACAGCAGCATCACCGCCGAATCGAAGTAGACGTGCTCGCCGTGACGGATCGTCTCGAACAGGCTCATCGAGCCGGCCAGCACGACCGCGAGCGAGATCGGGACGTCCATGTTGGTCCGCCCGTGGCGGAGCGCATCGAACGCGGATCCGAAGAAGGGCCGCCCGGCGTAGGCGATCGCCGGCAGCGCGATCAGGGCGCTGAACCAGTGCATCAGGCTCCGGGTCGCGGGCCCCATGTCCTGGAACGCCCCCGCCCACACCGCGACCGAGAGCAGCATCACGTTGCCGGCGGCGAAGCCAGCGACCGCGAGGGCGCGGAGCAGCTGCCGGTCCCGCACCTCGTCGGCGCCCCGCAGCTGGTCCGGGTCGTAGGGGACGGCGCGGAAGCCCGCCCGCTCGACGGTCGCGGCGATCCGACCGCCCAGCCCCGGCCCGCCGCGCCAGCCGACCACGAGGCGGCGGGTCGAGAGATTGACCCGGGCATGCTCGACCGCGGGATCGGCGAGCAGCGCCCGCTCGATCGTGCGCACGCAGCCGCCGCAGTGCACCCCCTCGACCATCAGGTGCAGGGTCGAGCGCCCGTCGCCCCCGCTCCGGACGAACGGCTCGACCGTCACCTCCGGCCCGTCCGCCGGCGGTGGCGCCGTGCCGAGGGCGACGCTCGCGCTCATGGCCGGATGAAGACCCTCTCCTCGAGCCGGTAGGTGCCGCGCGGGCTCACCACCCCCACCTCGACGTCCCACTGGCCGGCGAGCGGGAGAGCGACCTCGCTTCGCCAGGTCCCGTCCGGCTCGTGGACCAGCTCGGTATCGACGTCGTGGCCGGCATGGGTCGGCCGGACGAACCGGGCGCGGACCTCGGCCTTCCTGATCGAATTGCCGAAGCGGTCCGAAAGGTCGAGCGCGACCAGCGTGCGCCCGCCCTCGGCCTCGCGAACCTCGAGCTCCGCCGTCCAGCCGAGCGCCGTCTGCGCCCGTGCCCCCTCGAGGCTCCGGTTGTAGGCCAGACCCTTCTGGTAGGCGCCTTCGGTCTCCAGGCCGGTCCAGGTCGAGACCGCGAGCCAGATCATGATCGCGTTCGCCACCAGAACCAGGCCGAAGAAGCCGACGAACAGCCAGGGAATCCAGGCCCCCCGCCGTTCCGCTCCGCCCGCCGGTGCTCCCACCGCCCTCATCCCGGGCCCCTGAAGACGGTCTCGTTGACCGCGCGCTCGCCGCCACCGACCTGATCGAGGACCACCTCGATGTCGTTCACCGGCTCGTCGAGGGCGTCCTCCGGCACGGTCACCCCGACCCGGTAGGTGGTCACCGCGTCGGGCCGCGCCTCGAGGCGGATCCGGTCGCCGCTCACCCCCTCCTGGCCGAGCACCGAAAGCTCCGCACCCTCGACGCCCCCGACGCCGAGCGTGTAGGTCCGCGGCTCCCGGCTCTTGTTCAGGATCTTGATCGTGTAGCCGTTCCGGATGCTGCCGTCCGCGAGGGTCACGAACAGCGGGCTCCGGTCGTGCAGCACGTTGACGTCGACCGAGGCGCGCGCACCGAGCGCGATCAGGATCCCGAGCCCGAACACGGTGAAGATGGCGGCGTACATGACGGTGCGCCTGCGGATCAGCCGCTGGACCCGTCCCTGGCCGCGCGCGAGACGCTGCTGGTTGCGCGCGGTGTCGAGGGTGATCAGCTCGCGCGGCCGCCCGATCCGGTCCATCACGTCGTTGCAGGCGTCGATGCACAGGCCGCAGCCGATGCATTCGAGCTGCAGCCCGTCCCGGATGTCGATGCCGGTCGGGCAGACGGCGACGCAGTTGTGGCAGGCGATGCAGTCGCCGCGCTGCTCCCAGTCGGTGTTCTTGCGGAGCGGGGCGCGCGGCTCGCCGCGCCAATTCTGATAGGTGACGACGTAGGTGTCCTCGTCGAGCAGCGCCCCCTGGAAGCGCGGCCAGGGGCACATGTACACGCACACCTGCTCGCGCGCCCAGCCAGCCAGCAGGTAGGTCGTGGCCGTGAACAGGCCGACGAAGAAGTACACGGCGACCCCGGCCTCGCCGGTGAAGAACTCGCGGACGACGGTCGGCGCGTCGTTGAAGTACATGATCCAGGCGCCGCCGGTCAGGAACGCGATCAGCAGCCAGACGCCGTGCTTGAGCCCCCGCTTCCTGACCTTCTCCGCCGTCCAGGGCGCCTTGTCGAGGCGGATCCGGGCGCCCCGGTCGCCCTCGATCCGGCGCTCCACCCACATGAAGAGGTCGGTCCAGACCGTCTGCGGGCAGGTGTAGCCGCACCACACCCGGCCGAACATCGCGGTGACCCAGAACAGGCCGAACGCCGCCAGGATCATCAGCAGCGTGAGGAAATAGATCTCCTGCGGCCAGATCTCGATCCAGAAGAAGTAGGCACGCCGCGCCGGCATGTCGATCAGGACCGCCTGGTCGGGCGCACCCGGCCCGCGATCCCAGCGGATCCACGGCACCAGGTAGTAGATGCCGAGCAGCACGACCAGGACCGTCCACTTGATCTTGCGGAAGGTGCCATGGATGTCCTTCGGATGGATCTTGATGCGCGCCGCGTACAGCGGCTGCTTCTTCAACTCCTTGAAGGATACCGCATCCTCGAGAGGGACAGTGGCGTGGCTCATTCGACCTCTGACGGAACGGCGCCCGCGGGCGCCCGGATGTGCGTCTACTGGCCGCCGCCGAGCGCATGGACGTAGATGGTCAGGCTCTTGATCGTCTCAGGGTCCAGGCGACCGACCCAGGCCGGCATCACGCCGTGGCGAGGGTTGTGGACCTGGGCCATGATCTCGTCCTTCGCGCCGCCATACAGCCAGATCTGGTCGCTGAGATCCGGCGCGCCAAGCTCCGGCAGTCCCTGCCCGTCCTCGCCGTGACAGGCGGCGCAGTGCTCGGCGAAGATCGAGGCGCCGGCTTCGACCGCCTCCGGATCCTCGCTGGGCCCGGAGAGCGAGCGTACGTACTCCGCGACCTGCCCGATCTGCTCGCGCTCGAGGATCCCGTCGACGCCGTAGCGGGGCATCATGTTGAACCGGGTCTCCGGGTGGTCGCTGCGCACGCCGTAGGCGATGGTGTCGTGGATCTCCTCGAGCGAGCCGCCCCAGATCCAGGCGTCGTCGGCGTGCGAAGGATAGGGGCCCTGCCCGGCGGCGCCCAGCCCATGGCAGGGCGCGCAGTTGTCGGAGAATGCCGCCTGGCCGCCGGAGAAGGCGACGGTCATCAGCTGCGGATCGGCGCGGATCTCCTCGAGGCTGGCCGCGGCCACCTGCTCCTGCCAGCCCGCCCGCGCGACCGCCGCTTCCGCGATCCGCTCGTCGAGCGCTTCCCGCTGGTTGTAGCCGAGGATGCCGCCGAAGTAGGTGTTGACCCACGGCCAGCTCGGATAGAGCACCCACCAGATCACGGCATAGACGCAGCTCGCGTAGAGCACGTACAGCCACCACTTCGGCAGCGGCGTGTTCAGCTCCTTGATGCCGTCCCACTCGTGGCCGGTGGTGTCCTGCCCCGTCGCGGCATCCTTCTCGACCTTGGTCGGCATCAGCCCTTCCCTCTCGGGTCGTCGTCCTTGAACGGGATCTCGCCGTGCCGCTCGAAGCGCCGCTTGTTCTTGGGCCAGAAGGCCCACGCGACGATCGCGACGAACAGGACCAACAGCCAGAGCTGCCAGAGCGAGAAGATCCAGGCGGCGGTTCCGGTCTCGTCCATGGCCGCCTCCTACTGGATCAGATCGCGGGTCTCGAGACCCTCGAAGTCGATCATCCGGCCGAGGATCTGCAGGTAGGCGACCAGCGCGTCCATCTCGGTGAGCCGTCCCGGATCGCCGTCGAAGTCGCCGACCGCCGCCTTGGGATAGCGGGCGAGGAGCGCGTCATGGTCGCCATCCGGATGAGCCTGGGCCCTGAGGTCGGCGGCCGCGGCCTCGATCATCTCGTCGGTGTAGGGCACGCCGACCGTCCGGTTGGCCGCGAGATGAGCCGAGATGTCCGGAATCCGGAGCTCGCGGTCCAGGAGGAACGCGTAGGGCGGCATGATCGATTCCGGCACCACCTCGCGCGGGTCGATCAGATGCGCCACCTGCCACTCGTTCGAGTACTTGCCGCCCACCCGGGCGAGGTCCGGCCCGGTGCGTTTCGAGCCCCATTGGAAGGGGTGATCGTACATGCTCTCGGCGGCGAGGCTGTAATGGCCGTAGCGCTCGACCTCGTCCCGGAACGGCCGGATCATCTGGCTGTGGCAGTTGTAGCAGCCCTCGCGGACGTAGATGTTCCGCCCGGTCAGCTCGAGCGGGGTGTACGGGCGCACGCCCTCGACCTCCTCGATCGTGCTCTCGATCGTGAACAGCGGCACGATCTCGACCAGGCCGCCGATCGAGATCGTGATCAGGATGCCGACCGCCAGCACCCAGCCGCTCTTCTCGAAGATCGCGTGCTTTTCCCACATGATCCGAATCCGCGTTATCGCTGGTTGGGATGCTCGAACACGGGCTCGAGTCCGCCTACTCGGCCGGCGCCGGGGCCGGCTCGGCCATCGGCTCCTCCGCCCGGATCTCGCCCTGCACGGTCTTCCAGAGGTTGTAGACCATGATCAGCGCGCCGATCAGGAACAGCAGCCCGCCGCACGCCCGGATCACATAGAAGGGGTGCATCGCCTCGACGGTCTCGATGAACGAGTACTGGAGGAAGCCGAGCTCGTCGTAGGAGCGCCACATCAGCCCCTGCATGATGCCCGAGACCCACATCGCGCTGATGTAGAGCACGATGCCGAGGGTCGCGATCCAGAAGTGCCACTCGACCAGGCGCACCGAGTAGAGGCGCTCGCGGTTCCAGAGCCGCGGGACCAGGAAGTAGATGGCGCCGAAGGAGATGAACGCGACCCAGCCGAGGGCGCCCGAGTGCACGTGGCCGATGGTCCAGTCCGTGTAGTGGCTGAGCGCGTTGACCTGGCGGACCGACATCAGGGGCCCCTCGAAGGTGCTCATGCCGTAGAAGGCGACCGAGACCACGAGGAAGCGGAGCGTCGGGTCGGTGCGGAGTTTGTCCCAGGCGCCCGAGAGCGTCATGACGCCGTTGATCATGCCGCCCCAGGACGGCATCCAGAGCATCACCGAGAAGGTCATGCCGAGCGTCTGCGCCCAGTCCGGCAGCGCCGTGTAGTGCAGGTGGTGCGGCCCCGCCCAGATGTATAGGAAGATCAGCGACCAGAAGTGGACGATCGACAGCCGGTACGAATACACCGGCCGCTCCGCCTGCTTCGGGATGAAGTAGTACATGATGCCGAGGAAGCCGGCGGTCAGGAAGAAGCCGACGGCGTTGTGGCCGTACCACCACTGGGTCAGCGCGTCCTGCACGCCCGCGAACGCCGAGTAGCTCTTCCAGCCGAAGACCGAGACCGGCACCGCGAGGTTGTTGAAGATGTGCAGGACCGCGACGGTGATGATGAACGAGAGGTAGAACCAGTTGGCGACGTAGATGTGCGGCTCGCGCCGCTTCAGGAGCGTGCCGAAGTAGACCACGAGGTAGACCACCCAGATCAGCGTCAGCCACAGGTCGACGTACCACTCCGGCTCGGCGTACTCGCGGCTCTGGGTGACGCCGAGGACGTAGCCGGACGCGGCCATGACGATGAACAGCTGGTAGCCCCAGAACAGGAACTGCGCGAGCGCCGGCCCGCCAAACAGCGAGGCGCGGCAGGTTCGCTGGACGACATAGAGCGAGGTGCCGAGCAGCGCATTG
>DASUSF010000024.1:0-3082 GCA_036375275.1 Geminicoccaceae bacterium
GGCGGATCCTCGCAGCTGCGGATTAAGCGGTTGTTAACTGCAGCGTCCCTAGGCTGCAACGGTCGGCGGGACGGGGTGCGCCCGCCGGGATCGAGGGCCGAGGCGTCGCGTGCCCGCGACACCGGCCAGAGGGAAGCTCGCTCGCGATGGTGCCGACCCGGGCTGCGCTGTTCCAGCTTCTGTCGGCCCGGATGACCTGGCTCGGACAGCGCGAGGCGGTGCTCGGCCAGAACGTCGCGAATGCCGACACGCCCGAGTTCCCGCCGAAGGACCTTCGCGAGAAGGACTTCGGCCCCGGCCAGGACGTTCGCGGCGCTGGTCGCGGAGAGCGTCGGAGACGCGGTGGCGACGGTCCACAGGAGCGAGGCGCTGGCGAAGCAGGCGGCGGTCGGCGCGGCGGACCTCCAGGACCTGGTCGAGGCGGTGAATGCCGCCGAGCTCAGCCTGCAGAGCGTGGTCGCCGTGCGGGACCGGATCATCGGCGCGTACCAGGACCTCATCCGGATGCCGCTCTGAGGCTCGCCGATGACCTGCATGCGGCGGTCGACGCCGACATCCCGCCGGCCCACTACCGGGCCGTGGCCGAGATCATCGGTCGCGTGATGCGGCTGCGGCGCGGCATCTGAGCCACCCGGATACGCCCCCGCCGGCGGCACGCAAGCCTTCCTTCATCCGCCCCCGGTAGAACCGGAGCCGGGTCCCGCCTCAGGCCCGCGACCGATCTCGGTAGGGGGAGACCATCCGTGCACCTTGCGCGCCGGGCGCTCGTCGCCCTCATCCTCGTGCTCGGCCTGAACTCGCCGGCCGGCGCGATCACCCCCGGCCTGTTCAACTCGATCGAGTTCAAGGCGGAATCTCTCGCGGCCCTCCCCCAGTGGCAGCGGGTCCTCGACCGAATCCAGGCCGAGCGCGAGATCTATCGCTCCTGCATGCAGGAGAGCGCGGCCTGCCCCACCCGCAGCGTCATGGTCTGGCAGGGCATGATCCGCAGGCAGATCGGCCGCGCGCGGATCCATCAGGTCCGCACGGTTAACCGCTTCTTAAACGATTGGCGGTACAGGCCTGACACGCACAACTGGGGGCAGCGGGACTACTGGGCGACGCCGCTCGAGTTCCTCCGCTTCTCGGGTGACTGCGAGGACTACGCGATCGCGAAGTACGTCACGCTCCGCCAGCTCGGCTTTGCCGCCGAGCAGCTCCGGATGGTGGTGGTGCAGGACGTCAGCCGGAACATCGCGCATGCGGTGCTCGCAGTCTATCTGGATGACGAGGTCTACATCCTCGACAACTTGAGCCGAACCGTCCTGCGACAGCATCAGGTGGAGCACTACGTGCCGTACTACTCGATCAATGAGACCACCCGCTGGGCCCATGTGAGGCCTGTCGAGGCGACCATGACCGCGCAGGCGGAGCGCACCGCGCCCAGCGCGAAGCCCGCGCGGTGAGGCGCCAGAGATGGCGCGGCGAGCTGCTGGCGCATCGTCCGGGCGCGAGCGTCGGGACGTACGGAGGTCGCGCCCGGTGAGGCGCGAGCCGCTCCACCGCGCCGGCGCCAGCGCCGGAATGGCCCGCGACGCCGGCGCACCGCGCGCCCGGCGCTGGGCGCCCACCCTCGGCGCCGCGCTGTTGATCGGAGGCGTCGCCTACGGCACGGCGCAGCTCGCGGTCGATCAGCGACGGATCTCTCTCGAACAGGAGCAGCGGGCGCGAGCGGAGACCCTCGCCGAAGCCAACGCCTCCCTGGTCTCCGGGCACATCGCCGGCCTCGCCCAGGTCGCGCGGCGGATCACCGGGTCCGAGCTCGTTCAGGTCTACGCCGCGGGCGCGACGGCGGAAAGCGAGATCGCCGGCTGGCTCGCCGACCAGGGACCGTTCCTCGAGCAGCTCTTCGAGGACTTCGTCCTGCAGCACGACCTGATCGCCGCCTCGCTGGTGGCGCCGAACGGGGACGTTCTGCTGACCGTGGGCGAGCTGCCGGAAGGCCCGGCGCTGCCGGAGGACGCCGCCATGAGGCAGGAGCTCCTGGTGAGCCCGCTCTACGAGCTGGTCGGCGATGCGGCCCGCCGGGGCGTGCGGGCGTTCGACGTCATTCTCCCGGTGGCGGCGGTCTCGGAGCTGGTCCCCCCGGCGGAGGGATCGGCCCTCCTCGTGATGACCTCGCCCGCGGGTCCCGGCCTTGCCGGCGTGCTGCGCGGAGATCTTGGGCGGGGTGGGGCCGGCGGGCCCGTGCTGGCCCAGGAGACGGGGGCGGATCTTCGCCTGCCGCTCGGTGACGGAATGGCCCGTCCGGCGGCCGCTGCCGGCGCTCGGAACCACGGGATCGTGCGAGCACCGGTGTCCGGGACGCCCTGGGTGATCGAGCAGCCGGTCGCGCCCGTCGACGAAGGCGACCCGGTCCTGGTGGAATACCGGCGGCGGGCGCTCGCCGTCGCCACTGGCGTGGCGCTCGTGCTGACGCTCGGCTTCGCCTGCTACCAGCATGCCGTCAGCCGCGGTCGGCGCCGCGACCGTCCGGATGCCGGAGCGAGCGAGGCGGAGCAGGCACGGGCCTTCGGCCTGATGTTCGAAAGCCTCGCCGGCGCCGTCTCCGATGGGATCGGGCTGAAGGACGCGGATGGGCGCTACCTCTATGCCAACGCCGCTCTCGGCGAGCGTTTCGGTCGCTCCGCCGACGCGATCGTCGGACGGACCGACGCCGAGTTGCTCGACCGGGGGACCGCGACCGGAGCCGCTTCCGGGGACGGGCGCGGGGGTCTGCCGGCGATCGTCGAGACCCGTCACCTCGAGCCGGACCTCGACCTGCCGGGTCTCGCTCTGGTGGTGGCGCCGAGCCGCGCGCCGCGGTCGGCGGACCCGGATCGGGCCGAAGGCATGCTGCCGGCCCTTCGTGCCGGCCATCTGACCGTCGATCAGACGGTGGGTCTGCTCGCCCGGGCCGTCGAGCTTCGCGACCCCTTCCTCCGTGGCCACGCCGAGCGGCTCGCGGAGCTCGCCAGCGCGGTGGCACGGCGGCTCGAGTTGCCGGAGGCCGAGCGGGCGACCATCGAGCTCGCCGGCAGGCTGTCGCAGGTCGGCAAGATCT
>DASUSF010000025.1:0-7416 GCA_036375275.1 Geminicoccaceae bacterium
ACGTTCGGCCGGTTGTAGGTCTCGTAGTAGCCGGTATCGATGCACAGCCGCTTGCAGCCGACCACCGAGCGCGGGCAGAGCTTGTCCGCCACCTCCGGGTCGTGGACGGTCTCGCGGATCTTGCGCCGGATGAACTCGGCCGCGGTGGCGTTCGCGTCGGGGCTGACCAGCAGGTCGACGAACGAGCCGATGAAGCCGAGGCCGCCCTTGTCCCAGCGCGCCTGGTACTCCCGCTCTCGCTCCGCCGGCGTCGCCTCGAGGGCGGCGGTCGGGTTGATCGGGTAGAGGCAGCCGGTCCGCCCCTGCTTCGCCTGCGCCCGGAGCTCGGCGTAGCAGGCCTTGACCGCGTCCTGGACGTCCGGCGCCAGCGGCGCGTTCCGGGCCGGCACGACGTAGTTGGGCGTGCGCTGGAACACGAACAGGTGGTCGGCTTGGCGCGCGATGATCGGGATCGACTGCACGGCCGAGGAACCGGTGCCGATCACGGCGACCCGCTGGCCGGTGAAGTCGACGCCCTCGTGCGGCCACCGGCCGGTGTGGTAGGTCCGCCCGGCGAAGCCCTCCAGGCCCTTGATGCTCGGCAGGTTGGCGGACGACAGGCAGCCGGTCGCCATGATGCACCAGGTCGCCGTGGTCCGCTCGCCGTCGCTGGTCAGGATCTGCCAGCATCCCGACGCATCGTCGAAAGCCGCGGCCTCGACCCGGGTGTCGAAGCGGATGTGCCGGCGGAGGTCGAACCGGTCGGCGACGTGGTTGGCATAAGCCAGGATCTCGGGCTGGGCGGCGTAGCGCTCGCTCCACTGCCACTCCTGCTGCAGCTCGTCCGAGAATTGGTAGGAGTACTCCATGCTCTCGATGTCGCAGCGCGCCCCGGGGTAGCGGTTCCAGTACCAGGTGCCGCCAACCCCGCCGCCGGCCTCGAAGACCAGCACGCTCTGCCCCATCGAGCGCAGGCGATGCAGCATGTAGAGGCCGGCGAAGCCGGCGCCGACGATCACCGCGTCGAGATCGGGACGAGGCATACGGTGGTCTCCCGCGCTCTGCCCTTGGGCGCCGGCAGTCTAGATCAGGCCGCGGGCTGGGGACCATAGCGCCAGGGCGCCGTCTGACGCATCGATCCCACGTACCCGAGGGCGCCCGGCGGCCGGGCCGCGGGGACGGCACGGGACTTGCGTGCTAGCGTCCCGTGATCCCGCGCGCTGCTGACGGATCAGGGCCGAGCGTCGGGCGACGGCCGGCAGGTTCGACTCCTGCCGCGCGCACCACCTCCCCCTCTCCCAGAAGCCCCCTCCAGCGGCGGAGCGGCGCCGCTTCGGGCAGGCGCGCCGATCGCTCAACCAATTCCATCGGAGCGCGATCTGGCGCCGGCGCGTCGCAGCCCCTATAGCATCCGCCGGACCGTCCCACGGACCCGGGTGGAATGATGCAGAAGGCCGCGAAATCGATCCTCGTCGTGACCGGCGACCCGTCGCTCGCCGACCCGACCAAGCCCGGCCAGCGCTTCAACCCGGAGGATCTCGAGGTGGCGCGGCAGCTGGGCGAGGCGCTGGCGACGCTGGATGGCTACGAGGTCGCCTTCCTCGACCGCCACGACGAGCTGGTGGAGCGGATGATCGCCGAGCGCCCGGATCTCGTGCTCAACTTCTGCGACACCGGGTTCCGCAATCTCGCCAGCCGGGAGCTCCACGTGCCGGCGCTGCTCGAGCTGCTCGACATCCCCTACACCGGCGCGCCGCCGGCGGCGATGGCGATCTGCTTCGACAAGCAGATCGTCCGCCTGATCGCCCTGAGCATGGGCGTGCCGGTGCCGCGCGAGAGCTTCGTTGCGGCTGGTGACGAAGCGCCGGACCTCGCCGGGCTGCTGCCGGCGCTGATCAAGCCGAACCAGGGCGACGGCAGCCTCGGCATCACCATGCACTCCGTGGTCGGCACCGTCGAGGAGGCGGCGGCCTACCTCGCGTGGCTGCGCCGGGAGCTGCCCGGGCGCGACATTCTGATCCAGGAGTACCTCCCGGGCGCGGAATACGGGGTCGGGCTGATCGGCAATTCCGGCCGCGACCTCGAGGCGCTGCCCATCCTCGAGGTCGACTACGGCTGCCTGCCCGACGGCCTGCCCCCGATCCTCGGCTACGAGAGCAAGTCGCACCCGGACAGCCCCTACTGGACCGAGATCCGCTACGTGCGGGCGCGGCTGGATCCGGCTCGCCGGGACCTGATGACCGAGGCCTCCGTCCGGCTGTTCCGGCGTCTCGGCCTTCAGGACTACGGCCGCTTCGACTTCCGCTGCGGCGCCGACGGGGTGCCGCGGCTGATGGAGGTCAACCCGAACCCGGCCTGGGGCTACGACGCCAAGCTCGCGATGATGGCGGGCCTCGCCGGCATGACCTACCCCGCCCTCCTCGAGCGGATCATCCGGGCCGCGCTCGTCAGGACCGGCGGCTCCTGAGCCACCCGCTCACAAGAAGAAGCTGCTCATACCCGATCGTACAGGCTGTCGCGGTCCACCGGGCCGCCCCCGAGCGGCCAGCCCTCCTGAAGGCGCGCGCGGCTCCGGGCGCGCGCGCTCCTGCTCAGCAGTCAGCCGGCGGCCCCCGCCCTTCATCGGGGACAGGCGAGCCACGGGCACGCCCCGCGGGTGGCCACGACCTCCGCGCCCGCCTCGACGTCCTTCAGCCAAGCGGGCGAACTGCTGGTTCGCCTCACGCGCCGATCTCGTTCTGGTCATGGGGCACCCCGTCGACCGTAGTACAAGATGTAGTGCCAATGCCGTCGTCGGATCAAGCGGGCCTCGTTCAGACCAGGGCGCGCGGGATGCTGAGCTGCCAGGTCCGGCTCGCGAACGGCTCGTCGCCCTCGAACGCCTCGAGGTCGGCGGCGAGATGGAAGCTGTCCCGGGTCGCCCAGAAGCGCGAGCGGCAGTCGATCCGGACCGACCAGTCCTGGCGCCGCATGGTGGTCCGCTGGATGATCTCGGTCTGCGCCGAGAGCGGATCCGTCTCGCCGATCCGGTGCCGCTTGGTGAACACGTAGCCGAGGTCCATCTCGATCGGCTCGAGCCGCGCGAGCGCGGCATCGAACTCGCCGGTCTTCAGGGTGTAGACGGTCTCGCCGGTCGGCAGGTCGATCTCGAGCGTCCGCCGGAGCGGCAGGGAGCGGAGCGTCTTCGGACGTGTGCCGGGCGCCGCGGTCGGCGGCTCGAAGGGCCTCAGCGCCTCATCCCGCGGGTCGGGCGGCCGTACCGGGAGATAAAGCGCGGCCGTGCCGGTCCGGACGGTGAGGACCACCGGCACCGGGGACGGCCAGACGATCGGCCAGAAGCTGGTCGAGATCGCGAGCCGGAGGCGGTGGCCGGCCGGGAACGCGTGCGCGATGTCGTCGAGGTGGAGCCGGATCCGGTAGGTCCGCCCGGGCTCGAGCGGCTCGGGCTCGGCGTGGCCGTTGCGGTGGGTGAGGTTGAGCACACCCCAGGTGACCAGGAGCGACGTGCCGTCCGGGGCGACGTCGTTGAGGCGGACCGCGATCAGCGCGCTCGCCTCGTCGACCGCGAGGTCGAGTTCGACCACCGGCGCCCCCAGGATCTCGATTCGACCCGCGAGCGGCTCCGAATCGAAGCAGAGCGCATGGCCGTCGTCGGCGCGCTGGTCGAGCGGCATCTCGCCGTCCGAGCCGAAGGCGCACCACTCGCCGGCGCGCAGCCCGGTGGTCTGGGGCGAGGTGAAGGACAAGGTCGCCGGCAGGGGCGGCTCCGCAGCCAGGCGCCCCGGGCTCAGGAACAGGCGGCGGTCCTCGATCCGCCGCGACGGCCAGCCCGCCTCGGCGACCCAGCGCCCCGGACGCTCCTCGTGGTAGGGCTGCGGGTCGACGCTCTCCTGCATCCAGACCCGGAACAGCGGCTCGTCCATGATCCCGTCGTCGACGCCGCGCAGCCAGCGGTCCCACCAGCGGACCGCCTCCTGCAGGAAGCCGATCGCGGGACCGGGCACGCCGTCGTGCGGGAACACGTGCGCCCAGGGCCCGATCAGCCCCTTCCTGGGGCAGGACAGCCCGGCGAGGAGGCGGGGGACGGCGTTGGTGTAGCCGTCGGCCCAGCCGCCGATCGCGTACACCGCCGCGGTGATCGCGCCGAAGTCCTCGCACACCGAGCCGTGCCGCCAGTAGGCGTCGCGCCACTGGTGGCTCAGCCAGAGCGCCGGGAAGGCGGGAAGCGCCTCGATCCGCTCCCGCCACATGGCCCGCCACCGCCGGCCGACGATCAGCGGGTCCGGCGGGCAGGCGTTGTACGCCATGAGGATCGAGCCCCACTGCATGTTCTCGTTGAGCAGGCAGCCGCCCTTGTAGTGGGCGTCGTCGGCGTAGCGGTCGTCGGTCGAGCAGACGGTGATGATCGCCTTCAGGGGCTCCGGGCGCAGCGCCGCCACCTGGAGCGCGTTGAACCCGCCCCAGGAGATCCCCATCATCCCGACCGCGCCCGAGCACCACGGCTGGGCCGCCAGCCACGCGATGATCTCGAGCGCGTCCTGGTGCTCGAGCGCCGAGTACTCGTCGTCCAGGATGCCGTCGGAATCGCCGGTGCCGCGGACGTCGACCCGGACCGCGGCATAGCCCGAGCGGGCGAAGTAGCGGTGGATCGGCTCGTCGCGCATGCGCATGAAATCGCGCTTGCGGTAGGGCAGATATTCCAGCACCGCCGGCACCGGGTCGCGCTCCGCCCCCTCGGGCAGCCAGAGCCGCGCCGCGATGCGGCAGCCGTCGGCCATGGGGATCCAGACGTTCTCGATCTCGACGACGCCGTCGTTCATCCGGAGCGGGCCTGCCGCCGGGGCCGCCGCGGCACGATCTGCTGCCCGGACCAGAAGCGGAGCGCCAGGCGCTCGCGGGCGTCGCGGCAGGCGGCCATGTCCCAGCCGTTGACGATCGCGAGCCGGAAGCCGCCAGGCGGCATCGAGTGGGCGCTCGGCGGCTTGTCCTCGTGGAAGGTGATCTGGATGCTCGAGATCAGGGGATGCTTCAGGAGCTCGTCGATCAGCTCGGGGGAGGGATGGTAGTACTGGAGACCGTGGGACCCGAACAGCACCACACTGAAGCCGTCCCGCCGGTCGCCATCGGCGAACTCCCAAAGGCCGTCGCGGTACAGGCCGACCAGGGCCTGGATCCAGCCCTCGCCGTAGAGGTCGGGCCACTGGTCGGAGAAGCGGAGGTGGGCCTCGATGATCCGGGCGCCGATGGTCTCGACGTTGATCACCCCGGTGTAGGTCTGGAAGTTCCGGCGCACCCAGCCCCCGACGTAGTCCTCGATCTCGGGTCGGGCCTCGGCGAGGACGGTCCAGTAGTCGAACATCCCGCCCTGGAGCGCGGTGCCGATGGTGTGCCGCCACCAGACCGGCTCGCCGCCCACCACCGCGACGTCGCTCGAGACGTGCTCGCCCTCGAACATCGGCATCCACATGTGCCCGGCGCGCTGGTTCAGGCCGTACTCCTTGCGCGAGCGGAAGACCCGGCTGCCCGCGCCCATGCCGCGCATGTTGTAGACCGGCTTGCTGAACACCGGGAACGAGGGCGGCTCCATGCCGTGCAGGCCGCAGACCAAGCCCTGGGTCTCGCAGATCGCGAGCTTGTTGTAGATCCAGCGGTGCTCCGGGAACCACTGGTACGCGTCGCCGTCCTCGGTCGGGATCCGGATCTCCTCCGGGCAGGCCGCGTGCTCGAAGTACTGCATCCGCCACGGGTCGCGCTCGACGATCGGCATCCTCACCTCCGCCCGGTCCGACGGCGAAGGTAGGCAAATCGGCCGCGCTTGACGAGCGCGCCGGCGCCGCCCGTGACGCAGGACCGCGACCCCGGCCCTGCTCAGCCCGGCAGGGGTACTGCCTTGACGTCGGTCTGAGCGAAGTCGTCGCCCGTGAAGAGCAGGGGCAGGTCGAGGGTCTTCGCGGCGGCGTAGGCGAAGAGATCGCCGAAGTTGAGCACGGCCGGCGCGCGGGCGCGCCCCTTGCCGAACCTCAGCATGCCGTCGCGCGCGGCGGCGACGTGGTCGCGGTCGACCGGTGCGATCTCGATGCCGTAGGCTCCGAGCAACTGGTCCAGCGTCTCAAGGCCGACGTCGGCGAACGCGAACTGGACCACTCGCTGACTCTCGATCATCGTTCCGCCCGATATGACGGGCTCGTGCTCGAGGAGGAGGTCGTGAAAGCGCTGCTCCTCCAGCTCGCCATTCATGATCGCAAAGAGAGCCGAAGTGTCGACCACGAGCCTCACAGAACAGGATTGCCATTCTCATCGTACAGCATGTTCTCGTCGAGAGGCTCTCCCCGCTCGGCAATCAGCGCCCTCATCTTGGCGAGCGCAGCATCAGCCCGGTCCCGCCGGCTCTTGCGGTCCGCCTCGATCCGCTGCTTGGTCTCGGCGAGGGCCGCACGGACCGCCTCGGTCATGGTCGTGCCTCGCAGGCGCGCCACCTCCTCGGCCAGCGCTTTGATCCGCTCATCACGGATGTAGAGAGGCATCTCCCCCCGGATATACGCACTGCGAGGATCGTATAGACGACCGGCCGCCGGGGCAAGCGCCACTACGCCGGAACCGGCTCGCGGGCCGCCGGCGTGGCGCCGGCGCGACCGCCCTCGAGCGCCGCCTCGAGGGCGTCCTCGACCGTCTCGAGCCAGATGAACTCGAGCCCGTCACGGGCGGACTCCGGGATCTCGTCGTAGTCCTTCCGGTTCCGCTTCGGCAGCATCACCCGCCTGAGCCCCGCGCGATGGGCGGCGAGCACCTTCTCCTTGATGCCGCCGACCGGCAGCACCAGGCCGCGGAGGCTGATCTCGCCGGTCATCGCGGTGTCGCTCCGGACCGTCCGTCCAGCGAGCAGCGAGGCGAGCGCGGTGAACATCGCCACCCCTGCCGACGGCCCGTCCTTCGGGATCGCGCCGGCCGGGACGTGGACGTGCACGTCGCTCTTCTCGAACGACTCCGGCTGGATGCCGAAGTCGGCCGCCCGCGACTTCACCAGGCTGAGCGCGGCCTGCGCGCTCTCCTTCATCACGTCGCCGAGGTGCCCGGTCAGGATCAGGCCGCCCTTCCCCGGCACCCGGGTCGCCTCGACGAACAGGATGTCGCCGCCGACCGGGGTCCAGGCGAGGCCGGTCGCGACGCCCGGCAGCGAGGTGCGCAGCGCCACCTCGTCCTCGAACCGGGGCGCCCCCAGGATCTCCCGGAGGTCGCCGGCTTCGATCCGGATCGGGGCCGCCGCCCCCTCGGCGATCCGCATCGCCGCGTGGCGGAACAGCGCGCCGATCTGGCGCTCGAGGCTGCGCACGCCGGCCTCGCGGGTGTAGTCGCGGATCAGCTGGCGGAGCACGTCCTCGCCGAGCTCGACCTGGCCCGCGCCGAGGCCGCTCGCCTCGCGCTGGCGCTCGACCAGGT
>DASUSF010000026.1:0-5159 GCA_036375275.1 Geminicoccaceae bacterium
GAACGTCGCGCAGCCGGGGCTGGATCACGACGCTCGCGCTCCTGCTGACCGCCGGCGCCTGCTCTCCGACCGTCAGCACGCACGGTCACCGGCTCGACGACGAGATGCTCGCCCAGATCGAGCCCGGCCGGACCTCGCGCGACCAGGTGGTCAGCCTGCTCGGCTCGCCCTCCTCGCGCTCCACCTTCGACGACGGCAGCTGGTACTACGTCAGCCGGCGCACCGAACGGAAGTCCTTCTATCAGGAAGACGTGGTCGACCAGCAGGTGGTCACCATCACCTTCGACCAGTCGGGGGTCGTCGAGGCGGTCGAGCGGGGCGCGCTCGAGGACGCCCGGCGGATCCAGCCGGTCGAGCGCGAAACCCCGACCGAGGGCAACGAGCTCTCGCTGCTCGAGCAGTTCATCGGCAACGTCGGTCGGTTCAATCTGCCCGAGACCGAGGCCGAGCGCTGACGAGGCGGATCATGCGGCGGCCGGCGCGCCCCAGAGCCGGCGCGCGAACTGCGGATAGATCGAGCCCAGCTGCGGCGCGACCGCGCTCCTGAGCGTCCGCAGTTCCTCCTGGTCCGGAAGCGCCGTCACCGGCAGCGGCTCCTCCACATCGAAGTCGAAGCCGGTGCGCGCGCGGATGTCGGCGAGATCGCTCCCCGGGTGCACGCTGACCAGCCGGAACCGGCCCTCGTCCCGCTGCCACAGGAACAGCCCGCGGCCGGTCACCAGGGCGTGCGGCCCGCCGGGGCGATGCGTGCCGGGCGGGCTCGATCCGGCGGCCGAGACGAAATCGACCCGTTCCACCAGGGTCCGCGGCGTATGCTCCTCGCGGAACAGGATGACCTTCGGAATCAGGTGGTAGAGGAAGGCCGAGCCGAACGAGCCCGACCAGCGCACCTGCATCGTCGGATATGCGCCGATGCCTACCAGGTTGACGTTCGCGCCGCCGTCGATCTGGCCCCCCGACAGGAAGAAGGCGTCGATCCGGCCCTGCGCCGCGAGGTCGAACAGCGCGACGCTGCCGATCCGGTAGGCCGGGTCGCGGCTGCCGATGATCGAGACCTTCGCTCCCTCGCGCTCGCGCACGAGCAGCGCGGCGGCGCCCGGGATCGGCGAGAGCACCCCGACCGCGACGTGCCGGCTGCCGGCGAGCAGCCGGGCGATCGTGGTGATCAGGACCTCCTCGGGCGCGGCGGCGGTCATGCCGCCTCCGCCACCGGCTCGAGCCACGTCCCGACCGGGCGCCCGTCGCGCGCCCGCTCGACGTAGCGGCGGATGGCCGCCGCATCCTCGCCGTAGCACCCGCGCAGGGCGAGTGGCCGGCAGCCTCCGGGCGCGGGCGCGACCGCCTCGACGTAGAACGCGGGGATGGTGCCAGCCGCGAACACCGGATCGGCCATCAGATCGGCGTCCATCACTTCTTCGACCGTGACCAGGACCCGGTGCGCGGCGTGGGCGATGATTCGGAGCCCCTCCTCCTCACCGATCCACACGTTCCCCTGGCGGTCGGCGCGAACCGCATGCAGCAGCCCGAAGTCGGGCCGGAGCGCCGGAAGGACGACGATCGGATCGTCCTTCCGGAACGGGTTGTCGATCACCTGCCAGTCGTGCCGGTGGGCCAGGACGTCGGTGCCGAGCACGCCCCGGATCGGGATGAACGGGATGCCTTTGCCGCCCGCCTGCAGCGCCGCGTAGATCGCCGGGCAGGTGGCATCGAGCGGTCGCACCCGCCCGCTCTTCACCGCCCGCGCGAAGGCGGGCGCGGCGCCGTGCTCGCCGAGCGTCACCCCCGAGGTCTCGACCGTGGCGACGCAGCCCGCGCCGATCAGGAGGTCGACCGCCAGTCCGCCGGTCGGGACGGTGATCACGTGCAAGCCCCGGACCGCCTGCGCGACGAGCGCCCGCGCCAAGGCGACCGGCGCCTGATCCTTGAAGATCGCGACGCTCGCGCCGTCCGGAACCCGCGCCGCCAGCGCCTCGACGTCGCTCACGATCGGCCCGCCCATCGACCGCCTCCATGCCGCCGTTCCCGGAAAGATGGTGGCGCCGGAGGTCCGGCGCCACGTCGTCCGGCGAGGCTCGGGCAGCGGGCGGCCGTCCCGTGATCGCCGGGGCCAAGCCCGGCGCTCACAGGATGCGTTCGTGTCACCGCGGCAGCGCCGCCGGGTCCGACCTGCAGGTCCGGCCGATCGCGCCTCGCGCCGCTCCGGCCGGGTCATCCCTGGCCGAGGGCGGCGAGGATCAGCAGTGCCACGATGTTGATGATCTTGATCATCGGGTTGATCGCCGGACCGGCGGTGTCCTTGTAGGGATCCCCCACCGTGTCGCCGGTGATCGCGGCGTGGTGGGCATCCGAGCCCTTGCCGCCGTAGTTGCCGTCCTCGATGAACTTCTTGGCGTTGTCCCAGGCGCCGCCGCCCGAGGTCATGCTGATCGCGACGAAGATGCCGGTGATGATCGTCCCGAGCAGCATCGCGCCGAGGCTCGCGAAGGCCGCGGCCTGCCCGCCGATCATGTTGATCACGAAGTACAGCACGATCGGCGCCAGCACCGGCAGCAGCGACGGCACGATCATCTCCTTGATCGCCGCCTTGGTCAGCATGTCGACCGCGCGCGAGTAATCCGGCCGGGACGTGCCGGCCATGATCCCGCTGTCCTCGCGGAACTGCCGGCGCACCTCCTCCACGATCGCGCTCGCCGAGCGCCCCACCGCCTGCATGGCGAGCGAGCCGAACAGGTAGGGCAGCAGGCCGCCGATGAACAGGCCGACCAGGACGAACGGGTCGGAGAGCGTGAACTGCACGTCGAGCAGCGGGAAGTAGTGGCGGAGATCCTCGACGTACGCCGCGAACAGGACCAGCGCCGCGAGCGCCGCCGAGCCGATCGCGTAGCCCTTGGTCACCGCCTTGGTGGTGTTGCCGACCGCGTCGAGCGCGTCGGTGGTGTCGCGCACCTCGCCCGGCAGGTCGGCCATCTCGGCGATGCCGCCGGCGTTGTCGGTCACCGGCCCGTAGGCGTCGAGCGAGACGACGAGGCCGGTCAGGGCGAGCATCGTGGTCGCCGCCACGCCGATGCCGTAGAGCCCGGCCGACAGGTAGGCGAGCAGGATGCCGGCGCAGATCACGACCACCGGCAGCGCGGTCGCCTCCATCGACACCGCGAGACCCTGGATGATGTTCGTCCCGTGCCCGGTCCGGGACGACTCGGCGATCCGCTGGACCGGCCGGTGGTTGGTCCCGGTGTAGTAGTCGGTGATCCACATCAGGCAGCCGGTGACCAGGAGGCCGACCAGGGTGCATCCGTACACGCCATAGCCGGTGAAGGTCGAGCCGCCGCCCTCGTAGATGGTGTCGCCGCCGAGGAACAGGAGCGTCACCGGGATCAGTGCGATCGCCGAGATGATCGCGGCGCCGAGGAAGCCCTTGTAGAGCGCCGCCATGATGTCGCGGTTGGGACCGAGCTTGACCATGAAGGTCCCGGCGACCGAGGCGAGCAGGCACACCCCGCCGACCAGGAGCGGGAAGAGCATGAGCGAGGGCTGGACGCTCTCGGTGAAGAAGATCGCGCCGAGCAGCATCGTCGCGACCACGGTCACGCAGTAGGTCTCGAACAGGTCCGCGGCCATGCCGGCGCAGTCGCCGACGTTGTCGCCGACGTTGTCCGCGATCACCGCGGGGTTGCGCGGGTCGTCCTCGGGGATCCCGGCCTCGATCTTGCCGACCAGATCGGCGCCGACGTCCGCCCCCTTGGTGAAGATGCCGCCGCCAAGCCGGGCGAAGATCGAGATCAGCGAGGCGCCGAAGGACAACCCGATCAGGGCCTCGAGGATCGAGCGGACCTCGACCCCGAGGATCATCAGCAGGCCGTAGTAGACCGACACCGCGAGCAGGCCGAGGGCGACCACCAGAAGGCCGGTGATCGCGCCGGCCCGGAAGGCGACGTCGAGCGCGCGGGCGAGACTGTGCCGCGCCGCCTCCGCGGTGCGCACGTTCGCCCGCACCGAGACGTTCATGCCGATGTAGCCGGTGGCGCCCGAGAGCACCGCGCCGATCAGGTAGCCGAAGCCGACGTGGAATCCCAGGAAGATCCAGAGCAGGAGGAAGATGACGCCGCCCGCGGCGGCGATGGTCATGTATTGCCGGTTGAGGTAGGCGGTCGCCCCTTCCTGGATCGCGCCGGCGATCTCCTGCATGCGCGCGGTGCCGGCCGGCTGGGCGAGAATGAGTGTCCGGTTCTGCAGGCCGTAGACGACCCCGAGCCCTCCGCAGGCCACGATGAGAACGTAAAGGATCCAGTCGATGCCTGCCATCTGCCCCTCGATGCTGATGCTTGTGCCCGTGCGGCTCCGGGCCGCGGCGCGCGAAACCTAGAAGATGCGTCATTTGGTGACAAGCGAGGCTCGCGCGGCGGCATGCCGCAAGCGATGCCGTGGCACGGCGGCGATGCGTCCCCTCCGCGATCCGTCGAAGTGACCCGCAGCCGTGGCGCCTCCAGGCGACCTGAGGGCGCGATCAGCCGTCGATCACCGGGCCTGGCTGCGCATCGTGTCCGGGAGCGGAGCGGGGCGGCCGGAGGCCGCCCTCCACGATGCTATCTAGAAGGGGATCTCGTCGTCGAGGTCGTCGTAGTCGTCGCCCTGAGCGCGGCCGCCTGCGGCACCCCCACTGGCACCGGCGCCAGCGCCGCCACCGCCGCGCTGCTGCGGCGGCCGGGCCGGGCGAGGCTGCGACGGGGTGCGGCCCCAGTCGCCCATGTCGTCGCCCGCGCCCGGGCTCATCGCCGCGTCGTCGCCGCGCCCGCCGAGCAGCACGAGCTCGCCCCGGAAGCGCTGCAGCACGACCTCGGTAGTGTACTTCTCCTGCCCCTGCTGGTCGGTCCACTTCCGGGTCTGGAGCTGGCCCTCGAGGTACACCGAGCGGCCCTTCTGCAGGTACTTCTCGGCGACCTCGCCGAGGCGCTCGTTGAAGATCACCACGCGGTGCCATTCGGTCCGGTCGCGCATCTCGCCCGAGTTGCGGTCGCGCCAGCGCTCGGACGTGGCGACGGCAAGATGGACGATCTTGGCGCCGTCGTTGGTGTAGCGGACCTCGGGATCGCGGCCGAGGTTGCCGATCAGGGTGACCTTGTTGACGCTCCCGGCCATCGACTTCGCTCCTTCGCTTGCGA
>DASUSF010000027.1:0-5638 GCA_036375275.1 Geminicoccaceae bacterium
TACGCCACCGACGCCTCGAACTACCGGCATCCGCCGATCGGGGTGGTGGTGCCGAAGAGCGCCGAGGACGTGGTCGAGACGGTCGCGGTGTGCCGCGAGCACGCGGCGCCGATCGTGATGCGCGGCGGCGGCACCGCCCTCGCCGGCCAGACCGTCAACACGGCCGTGGTCATCGACTGCTCGAAGTACGTCAACCGCATCCTCGACCTCGACTACGAGCAGCGGCGCGCCCGGGTCCAGCCGGGGGTGATCTTCGATGCCGTCCGGACCCGCGCCGAGGAGCACGGGCTCACCCTCGCCTTCGACACCTCGACCCACGACCGCGCCACCATCGGCGGCATGCTCGCCAACAACGCCTGCGGCGTGCACTCGGTCCTGGCGCAGATGGAGGGCCACGGCTCCGGACGGGCCGCCGACAACGTGGACGAGCTGGAGATCGTGACCTACGACGGCTGCCGGATGCGGGTCGGCGCCACCGGCGAGGACGAGCTGGAGGCGATCATCCGGGCCGGCGGGCGGCGCGGCGAGATCTATGGCCGGCTGAAGGCGCTCCGCGACCGGTACGCGGACCTGATCCGCGAGCGCTACCCCGACATCCCGCGCCGGGTCTCGGGCTACAACCTGATCCAGCTCCTGCCCGAGAAGAACTTTCACGTCGCCCGCGCCCTGGTCGGCTCGGAAGGGACGCTCGCGACCTTCCTCGAAGCCACGGTCGCGCTGATCGCGAACCCGCCGGCCCGGGTGCTGCTGGTGCTCGGGTACGACGACGTCTATGCCACCGGCGACCACGCCGCCGAGGTCCTGGCGGAGCGCCCGGTCGGGCTGGAAGCGCTGGATTCCCGGCTGCTCGAGAACATGAAGCGGAAGGGGCTCCGGACCGAGGAGACCGGCCTCCTGCCCGAAGGCGGCGGCTGGCTGCTCGCGGAGTTCGGGGGCGGGTCGCCCGAGGAGGCGGCGGCCACCGCGCGCCGGGTCATGGGCCGGCTCGGGGCGAACGGCCATGGCCCGAACATGAAGCTGTTCACCGACCGGGAGGAGCAGGAGAGCGTCTGGTCGGTCCGGGAATCCGGCCTCGGGGCCACCGCCTACGTCCCGGGCCACAGGGACCAGTGGCCGGGCTGGGAGGATTCGGCGGTGCCGCCGGAGCGGGTCGGGGACTATCTCCGGGACCTTCGCGCCCTGCTCCACAAGCACGGCTACGAGGCGGCGCTCTACGGCCATTTCGGCCAGGGCTGCATCCACTGCCGGATCGACTTCGACCTCTCGGACGGCGAGGGCGTGAAGACCTGGCGGCGCTTCCTCGACGAGGCCGCGGACCTGGTCGTCCGCTACGGCGGCTCGCTGTCCGGCGAGCACGGCGACGGCCAGGCGCGGGCCGAGCTCCTGCCCAAGATGTACGGCGAGGAGATCGTCCAGGCGTTCCGCGAGTTCAAGGGGATCTGGGACCCGGACAACCGGATGAACCCGGGCAAGATCGTCGATCCGTACCCGATGGACGCCAACCTCCGGATGGGCCCGGGCAGCCGGCTGCGCGAGGTCGAGACCCACTTCGGCTACGCCGAGGACGGCGGCAGCTTCCGCCGCGCGGTGATGCGCTGCGTCGGGGTCGGCAAGTGCCGGCGGCACGGCGGCGGCGTGATGTGCCCGAGCTTCATGGCCACCCACGAGGAGGAGCATTCGACCCGCGGCCGGTCGCGCGCGTTGTACGAGATGCTGCACGGCGGGATCATCGAGGACGGCTGGCGGAGCGAGGCGGTCCGGGATGCGCTCGACCTCTGCCTCGCCTGCAAGGGGTGCAGGAACGACTGCCCGGTCAACGTCGACATGGCGACCTACAAGGCCGAGTTCATGGCCCATCACTACCGCGGCCGGCTCCGCCCGCGCTCGGCGTACTCGATGGGCCTGATCTACTGGTGGTCGCGGGTGGCCTCGCTGATGCCGGGCGTGGTGAACTTCGCCGCCAGCGCGCCCGGCCTCTCTCCGCTGATCAAGGCGGCGGGCGGCATCCACCAGGACCGCTCGCTGCCGACGTTCGCGCGGCAGACCTTCAGGCGCTGGTTCGGGCGGCGCGGGCGCCGGCCCGGGAGCGGCCCCCGGGTCGTGCTGTTCCCGGACACCTTCAACAACTTCTTCACCCCGGGCGTCGGCGCCGCCGCGGTGGAGGTGCTGGAGCGTTACGGCTACGACGTCCGGATCCCGAGGCGGATCCTCTGCTGCGGCCGGCCGCTGTACGACAAGGGAATGCTCGAGACCACGAAGGGCCTGCTCCGGCAGATCATGGCCACGCTCGAGCCGGAGATCGACGACGAAACCTGGATCGTCGGGCTCGAGCCGGCCTGCGTCAGCGCGCTCCGGGAC
Organism: Geminicoccaceae bacterium; assembly: GCA_036375275.1. GTDB lineage: Bacteria > Pseudomonadota > Alphaproteobacteria > Geminicoccales > Geminicoccaceae > DASUSF01. The sequence continues at coordinate 2,359 of DASUSF010000027.1, forward strand.
GAGCTGGTTGGCCTATTCCCCGGCGACGAGCGGGCAACCCGGGTCGCGAGCCGGACCCTGTTCCTCTCCGAGTTTCTGGCCGGGGAGCAGGAGCGGATCGAGATCCCGACGCTCGCGCAGGCCGCGGTGGTGCACATGCACTGCCACCACCACGCGGTCCTGAACACACAGGCCGAGCGGGCGATCCTGAAGCGGCTCGGGCTCGACGTCGACCTCCTCGATTCCGGCTGCTGCGGCATGGCCGGTTCGTTCGGGTTCGAGAAGGAGCACTACGAGGTCGCGATGAAGTGCGGCGAGCGGGTGCTGCTGCCCGCGGTCCGCGGCGCGCCGAAGGACGCGCTCATCATCTCGAACGGCTTCAGCTGCCGCGAACAGATCGCGCAGGCGACCGACCGCCGCGCGCTGCACCTCGCCGAGGTCCTGCACATGGCGATGGAGGGCGGTGGCGGCGCGGGAAGCGCGTACCCCGAACGGCGCGCCATCGGGGCGGGGCTGAAGGGCTGACGCAGGCGGCCCGCAATCGTGCTCGAGTAGCCCGGAGGGCGGTAGCACAGCAGGAGAAAGGCGAAATGCAGAGCAAGCTGATCCAGAAGGAGGGGCCGCGCACCCTCGCTGTGGTCCTGGACACCGGTAACGAGGTGACGGAGTGCCTGCTGCAGGTGGCGAAGGAGCACCACCTGACCGCGGCGAGCTTCACCGGCATCGGCGCGCTGCGCGAGGTGGTGCTCGGCTACTTCGACTGGGAGAAGAAGGACTACCGCGAGATCGGGATCCAGGAGCAGGTCGAGATCCTGAACCTCACCGGCAACGTGGCGCTCAGCGACGGCGAGCCGAAGCTGCATCCGCACATCGTGGTCGGCAAGGCCGACGGCACGGCCTGGGGCGGCCATCTGCTCAAGGGGATCGTCCGGCCGACCCTCGAGGTCGTGCTGATGGAGACGCCCGCCCACCTGCACCGGAAGAGCGATCCGGAGACCGGGCTCGCCCTGCTCGAGCTGTAGCGCGGAGCGCGTCCCGCGGCCGGGCAGGGTGCCACCGACCCTCGCATCGGGCTTGGCGCCTGCCGGTCGGGCGGTCTACCCTCGGGCCCATGACGTAGGCACGCGCGACGCAGGGAGGCCCAGGGCCGCGGACCGGCGCCCGGTCGGGCGACGACGCCTCGGTCCTCCCGGCGGCATCCAGGGATGCGCGTGCCGGACGTCGGGGTTCGGCCAGGGAGGTAAACCAATGGGCTCGACGAAGATGGGGCGTCTCGGCGCCCTGCTGCTCACCACCGCATGCGTCGCCTTCGCTGGCGGCGAGGCGCGCGCCGCATTCGAATGCCCGGTCCGGGGCGGGGACCTCGTGTTCGGGCAGGAGGCCAAGGTCAACAGCCTCGACATGCACGCGAGCTCGACCATCTCGACCCGCAACATCGCGATGCACATGTTCGAGGCGCTGATGACCCGGGACGAGGACAACAACCCGATCCTCGAGCTCGCCGAGACGGTCGAGACCAGCGACGACGGCCTCCAGTACACGTTCACGCTCCGCGACGGGATCACCTTCCACAACGGCAAGCCGATGACCTCGGCCGATGTCGCGGCGTCCTTCGACCGCTACAAGAAGGTCGGCGTCGAGAGCGTCATCCTCAGCAACGTCGAGAGCTGGGAGACCCCGGACGAGCGGACCTTCGTCATCAACATGATCAAGGGCCAGCCGACCTTCCTCGAGGATCTGAGCTCGTTCAGCGTGCCGATCGTGATCGTCCCGGAGGAGAACGCGAGCGCCGATCCCCTGCAGCTCGAGCCGGTCGGCACCGGGCCGTTCGAGTTCGTCGAGTTCATCGCCGACAGCCACGTCAAGCTGAAGCGGTTCGAGGACTACAAGCCGAACGAGGCCTTCGAGGACCGGACCGGCTTCGGAGGCTACAAGCTCGCGTGCCTCGACACCGTCACCTTCCGGATCGTGACCGAGCCCGGCTCGCGCGTCGCGGGGCTGGAGACCGGCGAACTGGACGCGGTCGAGGACGTGCCGCAGGCGAGCGTCGAGCGGCTGGCGCAGAACGAGGACATCAAGATCGTCCCCTACGAGAACTTCTGGATCCACATCGCCACCCCGAACCTCGCCAAGCCCCCGACCGACAACCCGCTGGTCAGGAAGGCGATCCAGACCGCGCTCGACATGGACGAGATCATGGAGGCGGCGACCGACGGCGCCTACAACACCAACTACGGCTTCCAGACCCAGAACCGTGCCGTGTACTCCGACGCCGGTAAAGAATACTTCAACATCCATGATCCCGAGAAGGCCAAGGAGCTCCTCGAAGAAGCCGGCTACGACGGCGAGGAGCTGGTTCTCCTGACCAACAAGGACTACACCACGATGTACAACGCGGCGCTGGTCATGCAGGCGCAGCTCCAGGACATCGGGATGAACGTCCGCGTCGAGGTCCAGGACTGGCCGGCGACGATCGCCACCCGCGACAACCAGCACGACGCGTGGAACTACCACTTCACCGGCTGGGGCACGAACACCTCGCTCGGCTATCTCGCGGTGTTCAAGTTCCTGTCGGCGCCGCGGCCGATCTACAACTTCAAGAACCCGGAGGACGTCAACGAGGAGTTCCAGGCGGCCTACGACGAGATGCTCAGCCTGCCGACCGTCGAGGAGCGCTACGCGGCCTTCGCCCGCGCGCAGGAGGCGGTCATGGAGCACGGGTTGGCATTGCCCTTCGGCTGGCTGACCAAGAACCAGGCGGTGCGCTCCAACGTCCACAACTTCGTGCCGTTCCGCATCCCGCGGATGTACAACGTGTGGATGGACGAGGCGTCCTGAGGCGGGGCGGAGCCCGGCGTCGGCGCCTCGTTCCACACGCCGTTGACCCGCACCCGCCGGCCGATCCCGGGCCTGCCCTCTCCGGTCGAGGGAGAGGGCCCGGGACATGCCGGGCGCCGCGCACCGAGGCGCGGACCACGACCTCCAACCGGCGGCGAACGTCCCCGTTCGTCGACCAGGTGGCCACGGCGGCTGCGCTGGCCGGCGCCTCCTCAGGCCGCGGGTCATGGCGCCGCCCCCGCCGGCGCCGCCCCGCCGGCACAGCACCCATCACCTGCCACAGGCCTGGCACCATCGGGTCATGCCGTAGACCGTAGGGAGAATCCCGGGCGCGGGGATGTCGTCTCGGGCGCGGAGCGCCAGGAGGACAGGGACCACGCTCGGGATGGCGCCGGTTCCGACCGTCGGCGGGCGGCGCCAACCTGCGGTTCAACCTGCCCTTCACGCCGGTCGACCATCAGCG
>DASUSF010000028.1:0-2695 GCA_036375275.1 Geminicoccaceae bacterium
AGTACAAGCACTGCCACGGCCGCCTCTAGTCTTAGTGGAGCGGCCGGTCCACGCGCGGCGGCACGGGGCCCGGGCGAGCGTCTGAGCGGGCGCGCCGCCGCACCTCCCGCCCACCCCGATCCTGGTCGACGGCCGCTTCGATGCTCATATGGTCGTCGTGACCACGCAGATCCCCGGCTCCCGGCGGCGGCTCCTGCACGTCGTCCTCGGCCTCTGCCTCGCGATGGCCGGCGCCCTCCTTCTCCGTGCCCCGGACGGAGGCGCGCAGGATCGACGCGGGACCACGGTCGTGGCCGTGCTCGAGGTGCGCGGGCCGATCGGTCCCGCGACCGCCGATTATCTCGCCCGCGGCTTCGAGAAGGCGGAGGACCAGGGCGCGGGCCTGATCGTCCTGCACATGGACACGCCGGGGGGCCTCGCGGATGCGATGCGCGCGATCATCCAGGAGATCCTGTCCTCGCCGATCCCGGTCGCGACCTTCGTGGCCCCGCAGGGGTCGCGCGCGGCGAGCGCCGGCACCTACATCCTCTATGCCAGCCACGTCGCCGCGATGGCGCCCGGGACGAACCTCGGCGCCGCGACGCCGGTGCAGATCGGCGGCGGCGGGTTCCCGGGCCAGCCGCAGCCCCCGGAAGAGGATCGGGACGGCGAGGAGGGGGAGCAGGCGGAGCCCGCCCGGCCGAAGGCCGGGATGGAAGAGAAGATCGTCAACGATTCCGCAGCTTACATCCGGTCCCTCGCGCAGTTGCGAAACCGGAACGTGGAATGGGCGGAGAAGGCGGTGCGCGAGGCGGCGAGCCTCTCGGCCAGAGAGGCGCTGGAGCAGGACGTCATCGACCTGATCGCCGGCGACATCGACGACCTGCTGGCCAAGCTCGACGGCCGGACGGTGGAGGTCGGAGGGCAGGCCCTGACGCTCGCGACCGCGGGCGCGGACGTGGTCCCGGTCGAGCCCGACTGGCGGGTCCGGCTCCTGCAGATCCTGACCAACCCGAACGTCGCCTACATCCTGATGCTGGTCGGGATCTACGGCATCATCTTCGAGTTCTACAGCCCGGGGCTGATCTTCCCGGGCGTCGCCGGCGCGATCTGCCTGCTGCTCGCCCTCTACGCCTTCCAGGTGCTGCCGGTGAACTACGCGGGGCTGGCGCTGATCGGGGTCGGCATCGCGATGATGGTCGGCGAATTGATGATGCCGAGCTTCGGGGCGCTCGGCGTTGGCGGCATCATCGCCTTCGTCGCCGGCTCGATCATGTTGATGGACACGGATCTCCCGGGCTTCCAGATCGCCTGGCAGGTGGTGGGCGGGATCGCGCTCACCGGCGCGCTCCTGCTGATGACGCTGATCAGCGTGCTCGCGCACAGCCGGCGACGGGCCGTGGTCAGCGGCCAGGAGGAGATGGTCGGGCGGCTCGCCAGGGTCGTGGACTGGGCGGGTCGGACCGGCCGCGTCCGGATCCACGGCGAGGTGTGGTTTGCGAGGAGCCGCGCCGAGCTTCAACCGGGCATGGAGGTCCGCATCACGGCGGTGGACCGCCTGACGCTCGAGGTCGAGCCAGAGGGTGAAGAGGAGACTCGATGATGCCGGTTTTCAGCCTCGAAGTCGTGCTGATCCTGATTCCGATAGCGATCCTCGTGCTGCTCGCGGTGTCGGCGATCCGCATCATGCGCGAATACGAGCGGGCGGTGGTGTTCATGCTCGGCCGCTTCTGGAAGGTGAAGGGCCCGGGGCTGATCCTGATCATCCCGATCATCCAGCAGGCGGTGCGGGTGGACATGCGGATCCGCGTCCACGACGTCCCGAGCCAGGACATCATCAGCCGCGACAACGTGCTCGTGAAGGTCAACGCCGTGGTCTACTACCGGGTGATCGATGCCCGGAACGCGATCATCCAGGTGGAGGACTTCAACAACGCCACGAGCCAGCTCGCGCAGACCACGCTCCGCTCGGTGCTCGGCCAGCACGAGCTCGACGAGATGCTCGCGGAGCGCGAGAAGCTGAACGACGACCTGCAGCGGATCCTCGACGAGCAGACGGAGAACTGGGGCATCAAGGTCAGCAACGTCGAGCTCAAGCACGTCGACATCGACGAGAGCATGATCCGCGTGATCGCGCGCCAGGCCGAGGCCGAGCGGGTGCGGCGGGCCAAGATCATCGAGTCCGAGGGCGAGTTCCAGGCGGCCCAGAAGTTCCTCGATGCCGCGACCATCCTCGCCAAGCGGCCCGAGGCGATGCAGCTCCGCTATCTGTCGACCCTGATGACCATCGCCAACGAGCGCTCCTCGACGATCATCTTCCCGTTCCCGACCGACCTCGGCCAGGTGCTCGGAATGCGCACCAAGCCGGACGGCAGCGCCGGCTGAGGGCCCAGACGGGCCGGGCTCAGACGCGGCGCTCTTCGAAGAAGCGCCGCACCCGTGCGACCGCTGCCTCGAGGCCGTCGAGGAGATCCCGGTCGGCGGTCCGATGCTCCGCCCTGGAGGCGAGGTCCGCGACCTCGCGCGCGCCGAGGTTGCCGCTCGCGCCCTTGAGGGCGTGGGCGTGCCGGCGCCACGCATCCGGATCCCCCAGCGCCGTCGACATCCGCTCCAGGTAGAGCCCGGCGCTGGACAGGTAGAGCTCGGCGAGCTCCCTCTCGAGCGCCAGGTCGCCGTCGGTGAAGCCCTGCAGATGGTCGAGATCGACGACCGGCAG
>DASUSF010000029.1:0-19697 GCA_036375275.1 Geminicoccaceae bacterium
CCATGAACGCCCAGGCGGTCGACGTCGAGCGCGCCGCGGGGAGGCCGGTCATGTCGGCGCTGCACGGCATGTTCAGCCTCGGCGGCCTCACGGGCGCGCTCGCGAGCGGCCTCATCATCGGGCTCGGCCTGCCCCTGCCCCTGCACATGGCGCTGGTCGCGCTGGTCACGCTGCCGCCGGGCCTGCTCGCCTGCGCGTTCATGCTCGCGGACGAGGCCCCGGCTCCTGCCGGCGGCCCGGCCTTCGCCCTCCCCGGCCGGGGCCTGATCCCCATCGGGGTGATCGCGTTCGCCGCCCTGCTGATCGAGGGCGCGATCGCCGACTGGAGCGCCATCTATCTCCGCGAGAGCCTGGACGCGGACGCGCGCCTCGCGGCCTGGGCGTTCGCCGCCTTCCAGCTGACCATGGCCGGCGGGCGCTTCATGGGCGACCGCTTGATCCAGCGCTTCGGCCGGGTCCGGCTCGCCCGCATGGGCGGGCTGCTCGCCGCGCTCGGCGTGGCCGGCCTCCTGCTCCTCGGCCAGCCCTGGGCGGCGATCGCAGGCTTCGCCCTGGTCGGGCTCGGGATCGCCGCGACCTTCCCGATGACCATCTCGGCGGCGGCCGAGGGGGAGAGCCGCCCCGGCCATGCGGTCGCCGCCATCGCCACGCTCGGCTATACCGGCTTCCTGATCGGGCCGCCGACCATCGGTGGCCTCGCGAGCCTGATCAGCCTGCCGCTGGCGCTCTTCCTGCTGCCGGCGCTCGCGGTGCTGATCGCGATCCTGGCGCCGACCCTCCGCCGGCCGCCGCGGCCCTGACCCCGTCCACGTCCGCGGCGAGGCCGGCGCGGATCAGGGCGGCCGCGAGGCGCGGGAGGTCCTTGCGGTCGACCAGCTTCGCGAGACCGGCGTCGTCCGCCGGCAGGCCGAGCTCCCGGGCCGTCCGGCGCGCGCGTTCGCCTCCGAACGGGTAGAGCTCGTCCCCCGAACGAGATCGCGGTCGGTCGCCATGCCGCCCTCAGCTCCAGCGCCCCTCGAGCAGCGGCTCGACCGGATGCCGCGACTTCGCGAACCGGAGATGACGGAAGATGTCGGCGCTGCCCTCGACCTCGTCCTCGAGGTCGACTCCGTGCGTCCTCCCCGGCCGGCGATCGGCCCCGACCAGGACGATCTCGGCGCCCTCGTAGTCGAGCAGGCGCGGGTCCTCGTCGGCGAAGCGGCGGTCGCGAAAGACCTTCTGCAGCGTCTTCGGGTAGTCCGCCTGCTGCTCGTCGCCAAGGCCGACGCCCGGCGGCGCGCCCTTCTCCGGGTTCTTGACCGAGAGCGCGAAGCTCGCCTCGGGCAGGATGTTGAAGGCCTTCTGGACCGGCCCCGGCCGCTCGGGGCGGGTCAGGGCGTAGGCGAGGAAGGTCGAGCTGCCGTCGCGGAGCAGCGCGTACGCGGCTTCGCCCGCGGGCCGCGCCGCCTGCAGGGTGCGCTCGCCCCGGGTCTTGGTCTGGTAGGTGGTCGCGCGCAGCCCCGCCTCGATGTCCTTGCCCTCCTTCGCGACGCTCTCGACGAAGCCCCAGCAGCGCTCGTGCTCGCCGATGTCGGGAAGGTGCTTGCGCCCGATCACGATCAGCCGGAACAGCCGCCCGCCGTCCGGCCGCATGATCATGTAGAAGCGTTCGACGTCGCCGATCCCCCCCGGCTGCTCGACGTCGATCTTCGGCCGCCACGCGAAGTAGAGATGCCCGTCCTCGAGAATGTCCGGCGACGGATCCTGCTGCTCGGCCATCGGAGCCTCCGTGCAGCGAAAGGGCGTTCCGGCTGCATAACCGGCGGTACGGCTGATTGTTCCGGCCTCAGGCGAGGGTGCACCAGACCGGCACGTGATCGGACGGCGTCCGCTCGGCGCGCACCTCGCGGTCCATGCCGCACGCCTGCAGCCGGTCGACCGCAAGCGGCGAAAGGAGGAGATGGTCGATCCGGAGCCCCTCGTTGGCCTTCCAGGAGCGCCCCTGGTAGTGCCACCAGGAGAACGCCTGCGTCCTCGGCTCGACCACCCGCCAGGCGTCGTACAGGCCGAGGTGGATCAGGGAGCGGAACCGGCGGCGCTCGTCGGCATGATAGCAGACGGTGCCATCGAGCGCTTCAGCGTCATAAACATCAATTGGTTGCGGGGCGACGTTGAAGTCGCCTCCGATGATGAAGGGGGTGTCCATGTCCTCGAGCACCCGGGCGGCGTGGTCGCGCAGGCGCTCGAAGAAGGCGAGCTTGAAGGCGAAGCGCTCCGAGCCGACGGCGGTGCCGTTCGGAACGTAGACCGAGGCGATCCTGAGACCGCCGGTGAAGGCCTCGACGTAGCGCGCCTCGGCGTCGTCCGGATCACCGGGCAGGGCGTTCACCACGTCCTCGATCGGCCGCTTGGAGAGGATCGCGACGCCGTTCCGGCCTCCGGCCTCACCGACCACCGCGAGGTTGTAGGCCCGCTCGTCGAACGGCTCGGCCGGAAAGTCCTGGTCGGTGACCTTGGTCTCCTGGAGCAGGAGGACGTCGGGGGCGGCGCGGTCCACCCAGTCGAGCACCCGGGCGAGGCGCGCGCGTACCGAGTTGACGTTCCAGGTCGCGACCTTCACCGGCGCGCGCGCCGGACCGCGGGCGGGGATCGGCACCCTCAGATCGCGAACGAGTTGCCGCAGCCGCAGGACGCGCTCGCATTCGGGTTGTTGACCCGGAAGTAGGAGCCGGTCAGGTCCTCGACGTAGTCGACCTCGCAGCCCATCATGTAGAGCAGCGACATGCCGTCGATCACGACCGTCGCCGCCCCGTTCTGGACCGTGATGTCGCCGTCCTCGTCGCGGTCGTCGAGGTCGAAGCCGTACTGGAAGCCGGAGCAGCCGCCGCCGGAGACCGACACCCGGAGCCGGACGTCGTTCCGGCCTTCGCCGGCGATGATCTCGCCGATCCGGCGCGCGGCGGATTCCGTGACCCTGAACGGCGCCGGGCGATCCTTGCCTTCCGACATCCTCGACCTCTATGTTCTGCGCTCGCGAGGGCGAACCGAACGGCCGCGCCTCGCCCGGCGGCCCGAAGCGGCCACCACTCAGCTCAAATGTAGGCACGGCCCCACCCTTGTCAAACCGGGCACCGGCGCAGACCAGCGGCACCGACCGCCGTCTCGCGGCGTACGCCGCCAGGGCCGAGGAAAGCCGCGGGCGGCGCTTTCCGGAGGGGCCGAGCCGGCTGCGGAGCCCGTTCCAGCGGGACCGGGACCGGATCGTGCATTCGACCGCCTTCCGACGGCTCGAGTACAAGACCCAGGTGTTCGTCAACCATGAGGGCGATCACTTCAGGACCCGCCTGACCCATACCCTCGAGGTCGCCCAGATCGCCCGGACCGTCGCCCGGGCCCTCGGCCTCGACGAGGACCTCGCCGAAGCGGTGGCGCTCGCCCACGACCTCGGCCACAGCCCGTTCGGGCACGCCGGCGAGACCGCGCTGGACCAGGCGCTGGCCGGGCACGGCGGCTTCGACCACAACGCCCAGACGCTCAAGGTGATCACCTCGCTCGAGCGCCGCTACGCCGACTTCGACGGCCTGAACCTCACCTTCGAGACCCTGGAGGGGGTGGTCAAGCACAACGGGCCGCCCGGGACGGCCGTTCATCCGGTGGTCCGCGATTATGTGGCCGGGCACGATCTCGCCCTCGACCTGCAGCCGTCCGCCGAAGCTCAGGTCGCGGCGCTCGCGGACGACGTCGCCTACTCGAACCACGACCTCGACGACGGCCTGCGGGCCGGCCTGTTCGACCTTGCGGACCTGCTCGATCTGCCGCTGGTCGGGCCGACCTTCCGGGAGGTCGCGGCGCGCCACCCGGGGATCGAGCGCGGGCGGCTGATCCACGAGTGCCTGCGCCGGGTGATCGACGCCATGGTCGGCGACCTCGTGGACGAGAGCCGGCGCCGGTTGCGCGAGGCCGGACGTTCGAGCGTCGACGGGATCCGGGCGCACGCGACGCCGGTCATCGCCTTCTCCCCCCCGGTCCGCGCGGCGATCGAGGCGTTGCGGAGCTTCCTTCACGTGCATATGTACGACCACTACCGGGTCAAACGCATGGCGCGGAAGGCGCAGAAGGTGGTGCACGCCCTGTTCGAGAGCTTCCTGGAAGCGCCCGACTGCCTGCCGCCGGACTGGCAGGCGCGGGCCGGCGCGCCGGGCAGCGCCGAGACCGCGCTCGCGATCGGCGACTACATCGCCGGCATGACCGACCGCTACGCCCTCGACGAGTACGACCGGCTGATCGACCTCTCGAGCCGTCGCCCATGAACCTGTTCAACGATCTGCGCGGCAGCGTCCTCGCCGTGGTCGGGGACCTGCAGGCGGCGGGTGAGCTGCCCGAGGGCCTCGCGCTCGACCGGGTGGTGGTCGAACCGCCGCGCGATCCGGCGCACGGCGATGCCGCGACGAACGTGGCGCTGGTGCTCGCGAAGGCGGCGAAGAGCCCGCCGCTCCGCCTCGCCGGGCGGATCGCGGAGGCGCTTCGGGCGCTCCCGGGCGTCGCCGCCGCCGAGGTGGCGAACCCCGGCTTCGTCAACCTCCGCCTCGACGACCAGCGCTGGCTCGCCCAGATCCCGCTGATCCTCGCCGCCGGCCGGGACTACGGCGCCGCCGACCTCGGCCACGGCCGGAGGGTCAACGTCGAGTTCTGCTCGGCCAACCCGACCGGGCCGCTGCACGTCGGCCACGGCCGCGGCACGGTGTTCGGCGATGCGCTCGCGAACCTCCTGGAGCGAACCGGGTTCGCGGTCACGCGGGAGTACTACATCAACGATGCCGGGGCGCAGATCGACCGCCTCGCACGCTCGGTCAGGGTCCGCTACCTGCAGGCGCTCGGTGACGATCCGCCCGAGCCCGACGAGTGGTACCGCGCCGAGGAGCTGATCCCGATCGGCGGGGCGATCGCCGCCGAAGAGGGCGCTCGCTGGCGCGACGCGCCCGAGGCGGACTGGCTGCCGGTCTTCCGGGAGCGCGGCACCCGGGGGATGATGGCGCGGATCCGGGCCGACCTCGAGGCGCTCGGCGTCCGGCACGACGTGTTCACGTCCGAGACCGGGCTCCGGGACGCGGGCGCGATCGAGGCGGTGCTGGAGACGCTGACGGAGGCGGGGCTGGTCTACGAGGGCACCCTGCCGCCGCCCAAGGGCCGGCCGATCCCGGACTACGAGCCGGTGCCGCTGCTGCTGTTCCGGGCGAGCGCGCTCGGCGACGAGGTCGACCGGCCGCTCCGCACCTCCGGTGGCGCCTGGACCTATTTCGCCACCGACCTCGCCTATCACCTGGACAAGATCCGGCGCGGCGCCGACGAGCTGATCGACGTCCTCGGCGCCGACCACGGCGGGTACGTCAAGCGGATGCAGGCCGGCGTGCGCGCCCTCGGCGGCGGGGCGGTCGACCTGGACGTCAAGCTCTGCCAGATGGTCAACCTGATGGACGGCGGCCAGCCGCTCAAGATGAGCAAGCGGGCCGGCCGCATCCTGAACCTGCGCGACGTGGTCGAAGAGGTCGGGCGCGACGTCTTCCGCTTCATCATCCTGACGCGGAAGAACGATGCGCCGCTCGACTTCGACTTCCAGAAGGTGATGGAGCAGTCGCGGGACAACCCGGTGTGGTACGTCCAGTACGCCCACGCCCGGATCTGCTCGGTCGAGCGCCATGCCCGGGACGCGGCTCTGGAGCTCGATCCGGAGCGGCTGCGGGCCGCGCCCGTGGACCGGCTCGACGATCCGGCCGAGCTCGACCTGGTCCGGCAGCTCGCCGGCTGGCCGCGGGTGCTCGAGGGGGCGGCGCTGCACCATGAGCCGCATCGCATCCCGCATTACCTCGGCGAGCTCGCCGCGACCTTCCATGCGCTCTGGAATCGGGGTAAGGAGCGTGATGACCTGCGGTTCCTGAGGCTCGACCAGCCTGATCTCACGCATGCCCGCCTCGCGCTGATCCGGGCGGTGCGGCTCGTCCTCGCAAGCGGACTGGAGCTCATCGGGGTCGAACCCGTCGAGGAGATGCTGTGAGGCTCGTCCTCCGTGCAAGGTGACATGGTGTCGGATCGTATCACCACTGCCGATTTCGGTCGCGGGCGCGGGCGCGCACCCGACCCGCCGCCGTACTACCGCTCGCAGCACCGGCGGACGCGCTGGCTGCTGATCCTTCTCCCGGTGCTCGCGATCTTCGTCGGCTTCGGCTCGATCGTGTGGCTGGCCTACGTCGAGGGCGCGCCCGCCTCGGCGATCGGCGAGCCGCCGCTGATCAAGGCCGACGCCCGGCCGATCAAGCTCGCCCCGGACGATCCGGGCGGCCGCGAGGTGCCCGATCAGGGCGAGGTCGACGAATTGCTTGCGGGCGCACGCTCGTCCTCGGGGACCGAGCGCCTGCTGCCGCCGCCGGAGGAGCCCATGGTCCCGCCGTCGCCCGAAGAGCTCGCGGCGACGGTGGAGGATCTCGGCGAGGAGGTCGGGGCCGACCCGGGCGGAGCGGAAGCGGACCCGCCCGTTGAAACCGCGCGCCAGGGAAGCGGCGGAGGAAGCCGGGAGGCGCCCGCCGCCGCTGCAGCCGCCGGCGGCGAGGCGGATGCGGTCGATCGCGCCGCGCCGGAGGAGGCCGAACAGGCGATCCGCGAGCTGTTCCAGGACGAGGAGGGGACCCGGCTCGCCACCGCCCCGGACCAGCGACGCGAGGCCCCCCAGGTGCTGCGCCCGGAGCCGACGCCGGAAGCGAGCGCGCGCGCGCCGGCGGCGCGCGCACCGTCGCCCGAGGTCGCCGAGGCGCCCGCCGGTCCGGCCCCCGGCGAGCGCGATGCGCAATCCGCCGCGCGCGCGGCGGACCCGCCCCCGAGCGAGCCGCCCCCCAGCGAGCCGGCCGCAGGCGTCCGCACCACGCCTGCAGTAGCGCCGGCCGCCCGGCTGGCGGCGCCGGCGAGTGACGTCGCGCTGGACGGGCCGCACTTCCGGGTCCAGCTCGCGGCGGTGCGCAACGAAGCCGACGCCCAGCGCGCCTGGGATCTGTTCCGCGCCGATTACGGCGATGTTCTGGCGGGGGTCGAGCCGATCTTCGAGCGCGGCGAGACCACGAACGGGGTGTTCTACCGGGTCCAGCTCGGACCGTATGCCGAGCTCAACCGCGCCGAGCGGTTGTGCGAGGAGCTCAAGCAGCGCAATGCCAGCTGCTTCGTCCTCCGCCGCTGAGGCTTCGCTCGCGCGGAGGGCCGCGGTCGTCGGGCTCGCTGGCGAGCGGCTCGAGCCGGGGGAGGCCGGGCTGTTCGAGTCGTACCCGCCACTCGGCTTCATCCTGTTCCGGCGGAACTGCCGGTCGACGGCGCAGGTCCGGGCGCTGATCGCGGCGCTGCACGCGGTGCCGGGCTGCGAGGACGCGCCGGTGATGGTCGATCAGGAGGGTGGCCGGGTCGTACGGCTCGCGCCGCCGGACTGGCCGGCCCGCTGCGCGCTGCGTCGGATCGGCGAACTGGCCGAAGTGGACCTGGATCTCGGCCGGCGCGCGGCCTGGCTGCACAGCCGGCTGATCGCGGCCGACCTCGAGCCGCTCGGCATCCGGATCACCTGCGCGCCGGTCCTGGATCTCGGCCTGCCCGGGCAGACCCGGGCGATCGGCGACCGCGCCTACGGCGCCGACCCCGACCTGGTCGGCGAGCTCGGCGCGGCCGCGATCCAGGGCTTCCTCGACGGCGGCGTGCTGCCGGTGATCAAGCATCTGCCCGGCCATGGCCGCGCGACCGTCGACAGCCACCTCGAGCTGCCCCTGGTCGATGCCGACGCGCAGACCCTCGAGACGACCGACTGGCGGCCGTTCGTCCGCAACCGGACCGCCCGGCTCGGCATGACCGCGCACATCCTGTTCAGCGCGCTCGACGCGGATGCGCCGGCGACCCAGTCGAGGCGCATCGTCGAAGAGGTGATCCGCGGCCGGATCGGCTTCGAGGGCCTGCTGTTCAGCGACGACCTCAGCATGGAGGCGCTCGAGGGCACGGTCGGCGAGCGCGCGGCGCGGGCGCGCGCCGCCGGCTGCGACGTGGCGCTGCACTGCAACGGCCGGCTCGACGAGGCGCGGGCGGTGCTCGACGCCGCCGGTCCGCTCTCGCCCGCAGCCGAGGGTCGGCTCGCCCGGGCGCTGGACCAGCTCCGGCCGGGGCGGGCGTTCGACGATGCGGCGGGCGCGGCCGAGCTCGAGGACCTGCTCGCCTGGGTGCCGGCCGGGGCGCTCGCCTGATGGACCCCGTCGCCATCGGTCATGCGCTCTCGGTCTGGCTGGTCCCGGTGGTGATCGCGATCACCTTCCACGAGGCCGCGCACGGCTGGATGGCCGAGCGGCTCGGCGACGACACCGCGCGCCGGATGGGGCGGGTGACGTTCAACCCGGTTCGCCACGTCGATCCGGTCGGAACGTTCCTTCTACCCGGAATGCTGCTGCTGCTGAGCGCGCCGTTCCTGTTCGGCTATGCCAAGCCCGTGCCGGTCAACTTCGGCCGCCTCAACCAGCCGAAGCGCGACATGATCTGGGTGGCGCTGGCGGGTCCCGGCATCAACCTGATCCTGGCGTTCGCATCCGCGCTCCTGCTCCATGCCGCCGCGCTGCTGCCATCCGGAATCGCGGCCTGGGTCGGCGAGAACCTCGCCAACTCGATCGTCATCAACATCGTGCTCGCGGTGTTCAACATGCTGCCGCTGCCGCCGCTCGACGGCGGTCGGGTGGTCACCGGCCTTCTCCCCAACCCCTACGCCTGGCAGTTCGCCCGGATCGAGCGCTACGGCCTGCTGATCCTGCTCGGGCTGCTGTTCCTCGTGCCGTACGCCGCACAGAGCCTGGGCTCCTCGTTCAACCCCGTGGCCTCGGTCATCCTGCCGCCGATCCGGTTCCTCTACGGGCTCGTGCTCCAGCTCGCGGGGCTGGCATGAGCGAGGTCGTGCCGTTCGGCGCACCGGTGCTGCCGGCGGGCTTCGTGGTCGAGCTCGACGGCTTCGAGGGGCCGATCGACCTGCTGCTCTCGCTCGCCCGCGACCAGAAGGTCGACCTCCGGGAGATCTCGATCCTGGCGCTGGCCGACCAGTATCTCGCCTACATCCAGCAGGCGCGGGACCTGCAGCTCGAGATCGCCGCCGATTATCTCGTGACCGCGGCGTGGCTGGCCTACCTCAAGTCGCGCCTCCTCCTGCCCGGGCCGCCGGACGACGACGAGCCGGCGCCCGAGGACCTCGCCCAGAACCTCGCCGCCCGGATCCGCCACCTCGACGCGATCCGCCGTGCGGCCGGCCTGCTCATCGACCGCCCGATCCTCGGCGAGCAGCGCTTCCCCCGCGGCCGCCCGGAGGGCCTGCAGGTGATCCGCCGGCCCCGCTTCCGGCTCGCCCTCCACGAGCTGCTCCAGGCCTATGTCGCGCAGCGGCTCAGGGCGAAGGAGCACCGGATGGTGCTGACGCCGGCGCCGGTGATGCGCATGGAGGACGCGCTGCAGCTGATCGTCGAGCGGCTCGGCGGCCCCGACTGGCAGAACCTGCTGGCGTTCCTGCCCGAGTGGGCGATGGACGAGCGCCAGCGGCGGGCCGCGATCGCGGCGAGCTTCGCCGCGACCCTCGAGCTGGCGCGCGCCGGCACGATCGAGATCGCCCAGGCGCAGCCGTTCGGGCCGATCCTGATGCGGCGCCGGTGATGACCCGCGACCTCGGCAAGCGGATCGTCGAGGCGCTGCTGTTCGCGTGCGAGGAGCCGCTGCCGCTGTCGGTCATCCAGGCCCATCTCGCGGGCGACCTGTACGCCGACGATCTCGTCCGCGAGCTGGTCCAGGACTATGCCGGCCGCGGCGTGTGCATCGAGCGCCAGGGAAACGCGTTCGCGGTCCGGACCGCGGCGGACCTCGCGCCCTACCTCGCCCGCGAGCAGGTGCAGAGCCGGCGGCTCTCCAAGGCCGGCCTCGAGACGCTCGCGATCATCGCCTACCATCAGCCCGTGACCCGGGCCGAGATCGAGGAGATCCGGGGCGTCGCGGTCAGCAAGGGCACGCTCGACGTCCTGCTCGAGACCGGATGGGTCCAGCCCAAGGGGCGCCGCGACAGCCCGGGCCGGCCGGTCACCTGGGTCACCACGCCGGCCTTTCTGGATCACTTCGCCCTCGCCTCGCTCGAGGACCTGCCGCGGGTCGAGGAGCTGCTCCAGGCGGGGCTGCTGAGCTTCGCCGCCGTGGAACCGGTGCCGGCCGATCTCGAGTCCGAACCGTTGGCGGACGAAGCCGACGACCGCGGCGAGGCGGGGCCGGACATCGATCCGGCCAGACCGGCGGGCGATGCCTGAAGCGGCTCCCGACTGGATGCCCCCCGAAAGCGGCCCCATCTGTAGGCACGGATCCGCCACGGACCCTGGCGTCGAGGCCGACGGGCCGGAGCCGGCACGGCCAGCGAGAGGATGGATGCACGCGAGCGGGCGATCGGCGCCGGATGACGACCCGCTGCCCGGGCTGTCGGTCGAGGCGGTGAGCCATGCGTTCGGCGAGCGGCAGGTGGTGCGCGAGGTCGATCTCCGCCTGCCGGCGGGCGAGGTCCACTGCCTGGTCGGGCCGTCCGGCTGCGGCAAGACCACGATCCTCCGCCTGATCGCCGGCCTGGAGCCGCTCCAGGGTGGCCGGATCGTGATCGGCAGCGAGGTGGTCGCCGAGCCGGGCCGCGACCTCGCGCCCGAGCGGCGCCGGGTCGGCCTGATGTTCCAGGACTTCGCGCTGTTCCCGCACCTCCGGGTGATCGACAACGTCGCGTTCGGGCTGCGCGGGCTCGGCGCCAACGGGCGGCGCCAGCGGGCGCAGGAGCTGCTCGCGCAGGTCGACATGAGCGGCCACGCGATGAGCTATCCGCACATGCTGTCCGGCGGCGAGCAGCAGCGCGTCGCCCTCGCCCGGGCGCTCGCGCCGCGGCCGCGCCTGATGCTCCTCGACGAGCCGTTCTCGAGCCTCGACGCGCACCTCCGCGAGCAGGTCAGGGACGATGCGATCGCGTTGCTCCGCGCCTCCGGCACGCCGGTGCTGATGGTCACCCACGAGGCGGAGGAGGCGGTCCGGGTGGGCGACCGGATCCACGTCATGCACGACGGGCGGATCCTCCAGAGCGGTACGCCCGCCGAGCTCTACGCCCATCCCGCCAACCCGTTCGTGGCCGGCTTCTTCGGCCCCCTCAACCGCTTCAAGGGCTGGGTCCTGGCGCACGAGGTGAGCACGCCGTTCGGACCGCTCGCGGCACCCGGGCTGGCGGACGGCACCCCGGTCGACGTGCTGATCCGCCCGGAGGCGCTGCGCCTGCATCGCCGGCGGGGGGACGCCACCGTGACCCGTCTCGCGGTCCGCCGGGTGCGCGATCTCGGCACCAATCGCGTGCTCGAGCTGGAGGTGCCGGCGGGCCCCATGATCACGGTCCGGATGACCGCGAGTGCCGACTTCGAGAGCGGCGACGAGGTCGCGGTGGACGTCGATGCCGCGCAGGTCCACATCTATCCCAACCCCAAGGCGCAGGGGCGGATCTGACCGAGGTGGCGCGTTGCGGGCTTCGGGCTTTTCTGCAACACTCCGCCGCAACGAGGTGCCGTTGCGGCGCAAATTTGTCGAGTTCTAGAGGGGGTTCCCGATGAGTATCGGCATCTGGCAGGTCGTCCTGATCCTGCTCATCGTCCTGATCCTGTTCGGCGCCGGCAAGCTGCCGAAGGTCATGGGCGATGTCGCCAAGGGCGTGAAGAACTTCAAGTCCGGGCTCAAGGACGAGGACGAGGACGACAAGAAGGCGCTCGCCAACGACGCCGAGCCGGCCACCGGCGAGGCCACGCTCAAGCGCGACGAGGCAGCCAAGGGCTAGACACCAGCGCGCGCTTCGGAGCACCCGGCGATGTTCGACATCGGCTGGTCGGAGATGGCCATCATCATGCTGGTGGCCCTGATCGTGATCGGGCCCAAGGACCTGCCGCGGGTCGCGCGGAACGTCGGCAAGTGGGTCGGCAAGGGACGTGCGCTCGCCCGCGAGTTCCAGAGCCAGCTCGAGGAGATGGCCAGGGAGGCCGAGCTCGACAAGGTCAAGGGCGAGATCGAGAAGGCGGGGCGGACCGACCTCAAGCGCTCGATCGAGCGCTCGATCGACCCGAAGGGCGACCTCAAGACCGCCTTCGAGGTCGAGGACCAGGATCGGAAGCCGGCGCGGGCGACCGGCACGAAGGCTGGCGCGCCGGCGGCCGTGGAGGGGCCCAAGGTCAAGCCCAACGGCTCGGCCGGCCCCGAGGACGGTGCGGAGCCGCCCGGGTCCGAGCCGGAGAAGGCCGAGGCCGCCGGGCCGCCGCCGCCCCGCGAGAAGGCCACCACGGGCTAGATGGCGATCATCAAGGACCTCGACGACCGGGAGATGCCGCTGCTCGATCACCTGATCGAGCTCAGGAACCGGTTGATGTACGCCTGCGGGGCGATCCTCGCCGGCTTCCTGCTCTGCTACTTCTTCGCCGACAACATCTATGCCTTCCTAGTCCAGCCGCTCGCCGACATCTACGAAGGCGAGGCCGGCCGGCGGATGATCTACACCGGCCTGACCGAGGCGTTCTTCACCTATCTCAAGGTCGCGTTCTGGGCCGGCGCCTTCCTCGCCTTCCCGTTCGTCGCGATCCAGCTCTGGATGTTCATCGCGCCGGGCCTGTACCGCAACGAGAAGCAGGCCTTCCTGCCCTTCCTGGCGGCGACGCCGATCCTGTTCTTCATGGGCGGCGCGGTCGCCTACTACCTCGTGTTCCCGCTCGCCTGGCGGTTCTTCGTGAGCTTCGAGAGCGGGGGCGGCGAGGGCAGCCTGCCGATCGAGCTGGAAGCCCGGGTCGCCGAGTACCTCTCCCTGGTGATGAAGCTGATCTTCGCCTTCGGGCTCAGCTTCCAGCTGCCGGTCGCGCTCACCCTGATGGGCCGGGTCGGCCTGGTGAGCGCGGACGGGCTCGCCCGCAATCGCAAGTTCGCGATCGTCGGGGTCTTCATCGTCGCCGCCATCCTGACCCCGCCGGACGTGATCAGCCAGATCGGCCTCGGCGTTCCGATCATCCTGCTCTACGAGCTGTCGATCATCGCCGTGAGGATGGTCGAGCGGAAGCGGGCCGAGGCGGAAGCGGCGGAAGCGGCCGAGGACGCCGAGGCGGCCGCCGATGCCGGCGTGGATCTCGACCCCGGCCGCTAGGCCCACTACCATCGCGCCCGTCCTCCCTCAATCCCTGCGTGTGATGGACCGGTGCTCGATCTCAAATGGCTGCGTGACGATCCCCAGGATCTCGACCGGGCGCTGAGCCGGCGCGGCCTGCCGCCCCAGGCAGCGCGCCTCGCGGCGCTGGATGCCGCCCACCGGGCGCTCCAGACCGAGCTCCAGGAGCAGCAGGCGCGGCGGAACGCGCTCTCTCGGGAGATCGGCCAGGGGCGCGCACGGGGCGAGGACATGTCGGCCGCCATGGCCGAGGTCGCGGCGCTGAAGAGCGCGGTCCAGCGCGGCGAGGAGACCCTCCGGGACCGGGCGGCCGCCCTCGATGCCGAGCTCGCGGGCCTGCCCAACCGGCTGGACGACGACGTACCGGACGGCGCCGACGAGCGCGCCAACCTCGAGCTGCGCCGCTGGGGCGAGCCGCCCTCGTTCGACTTCGAGGTCAGGGCGCACGATCAGCTCGGGCCGCCGCTCGGCATGGACTTCGAGCGTGCCACCAGGATGTCCGGGGCCCGCTTCGTCGCGCTGAGAGGGCAGCTCGCCCGGCTCGAGCGCGCGCTCGCGAGCTTCATGCTCGACGTTCAGACCCGCGAGCACGGCTACACCGAGGTCGTCCCGCCGCTCCTGGTCCGCGACCAGGCGGTGTTCGGGACCGGACAGCTGCCCAAGTTCGCGGACGACCTGTTCCGGACCACCGACGGCTTCTGGCTGATCCCGACCGCGGAGGTGCCGCTCACCAACCTGGTCGCGGACGAGATCGTCGATGCCGCCGACCTGCCGCTCCGCTTCACCGCCTGGACCCCGTGCTTCCGCTCCGAGGCGGGCGCGGCCGGCAAGGACACCCGCGGCATGATCCGCCAGCACCAGTTCTCCAAGGTCGAGATGGTCAGCATAACGGCGCCCGACGCCTCGGCCGCCGAGCACGAGCGGATGACCGGGTGCGCCGAAGCGATCCTCGAGCGCCTGGAGTTGCCGTACCGGGTCGTGGTCCTGTGCAGCGGGGATACGGGGTTCACGGCCCGCAAGACCTACGACCTCGAGGTCTGGCTGCCGGGGCAGGGCACCTATCGCGAGATCTCGAGCTGCTCCAACTGCGGCGACTTCCAGGCGCGGCGCATGCGCGCGCGCTTCCGCCCGGAGGGCGAGCGCCGGACCGAGTTCGTGCACACGCTGAACGGCTCCGGGCTCGCCGTCGGGCGGACCCTGATCGCGCTGCTCGAGAACGGGCAGCAGGCGGACGGTAGCGTGGTCCTGCCGGAGGCGCTTCGTCCGTACCTGGACGGCCGGGAGCGCCTGACGCCAGATGGCTGAGCGGCGGGAGCTTCTCGAAAAGCGGCGCCTGCGAATCCTGGTCACCAACGACGACGGGATCCACGCTCCCGGCCTGAAGCTGCTTGAGAAGGTCGCGCGTGGGCTCAGCGACGACGTCTGGACGGTCGCGCCCGAGACCAACCAGAGCGGCGCGTCGCACTCGCTGACCATGCGCCGCCCGCTGCGGATCCGCGAGCTGTCGCCCCGGCGCTTCGCCATCGACGGCACGCCGACGGACTGCGTGCTGCTCGCGCTGCAGATTCTGATCAAGGACCGCCCGGTAGATCTGGTTCTGTCCGGTATCAATCATGGAGCGAACCTCGGCGAGGACGTCACCTACTCCGGCACCGTCGCCGCGGCCATGGAGGCGACGCTGTTCAATGTCCCCGCGATCGCCATGAGCCAGGCCTGCCGGAACGGCCAGCGCGTCAGATGGGCGACCGCGGAGCGACATGCCGGGAGCCTGGTTTCTCGTCTCGTCACAGACGATTGGCCGACCGATCTTCTGATCAACATCAACTTTCCGGATGTCCCGCCGCAGGCGGTGACGGGCTACCGGGTCACGGCGCAGGGCAAGCGCAAGCTCGGCGACGAGCTGCTCGAGCGGGTCGATCCGCGCGGCGAGCCCTACGTCTGGATCGGCGGGCTGCGGATCGACGACGCCTTCCAGGAAGGCACCGATCTGCACGCCGTCGCAGATGGTTACGTCTCGATCACGCCGGTCCACATGGACATGACCCACCGCCCGAGCTTCGCCCGGCTGCGCAGCGCGCTGGAATGATCTCGAGGGCGCTCCGCACGTTCGGATGCGCTCCTAACCGCCTGAGCCACCTTCCGGCTCGATCCGTTCAACTGAAGCATTAAAAGTGGCGTAGCAAGAAAAAGTGGCGCGCCTGCCACAACGCATACCCCGGGACAGGCCTCCGGAACTGTCGCCGCTTGCGATTCTCGCCCGCCGGTTTAATGATGCCGGCATGAAACCTTTTGTTCACCATGTCCTCGCCGGGTCCGCCCTGTTGCTCATCGGGGCGTGCTCGACCTACAAGCCCCTGGATGGCGGCAGCACCGTGCCCTGGGCGGAAGGCTCACCGGTGCGCACCGCCATGGGCGCCGCGCCGGCGCCGGCTGCGGGACCGGCCTCCCTGAACGGCGACCGGAGCCGTCTCGGCATCCAGCAGGTCGCGGTGAGCGAGGTGCCGGGGGCGGATCTGAGCGGGCGGATCCACCGGATCGCGGCGGGCGAGACGCTCGCCGCGGTGGCGCGCCGCTACGGGGTGAGCGCGACCGAGCTCGCGGCCGAGAACCGGCTCCAGCCGCCCTACCGGATCTATGCCGGCGAGGTGCTGCGGCTCCCGCCGGGGGCGGAGATCGAACCCGCCGGGACGGCGACGGCGCAACACGTCGTCCGCCGGGGCGAGACCCTGAGCCTGATCGCCAGCCGGTACGGCGTTCCGGTGGTCGGGCTGGCGCGCGCGAACCGCCTGCGCTCGCCGGACGCGCTCCGGGTGGGTCAGAGGCTGACCGTGCCGGGCGGGGTCTTGACCGCCGCCGCCCCGGCTGCGGACGAAGGCTACCTCTGGCCGGTCAAGGGCAAGGTGGTGACCCGGTTCGGCCGCAAGAGCGACGGCGAGATCAGCCACGGCATCTCGATCGCCGCGCGCAAGGGCACGCCGGTCAGGGCGGCCGCGAGCGGCGACGTCATCTACGCCGGCGACGCGATCCGCGGCTACGGCCGGATGATCCTGATCCGTCACGCCGACGACTACGTCACCACCTACGCCCACAACCAGGCGCTGCTGGTCCAGGTCGGCGACGTCGTGCAGCGCGGCCAGGTCATCGCCCGGGTCGGCGATACCGGCGGTGTCGATCAGGCGCAGCTGCACTTCGAGCTGCGCAAGGGGCGCAAGCCCCTCGATCCCGAGGCGCATCTCGTCGAGCCGGCGACGGCGCTCGCCAGCAGCCAGTAGGCGATCCGTCTCGGCGCGCGCGGCCCGCGCGTGGTAGGCTCGGGCCATGACAGCGACCGTCGCCAAGTTCGAGCCGCCGCATCCGGCGATCGCCCACATCGTCGACCGGCTGCGCGAGCTGCCGGTCGTCGAGCGCTGCATCCTGTTCGGCTCGCGCGCCCGCGGCGACCACGACCGGCGCGCCGACATCGACCTCGCGATCGCGTGTCCGGCCGCCTCGCCGGCCGAGTGGGCGCGGATCTGGTCCATGGTCGACGACGCCCCGACCCTGCTGGCGATCGACCTGGTCCGGCTGGAGGAGGCCTCGGAGCCGCTGCGCCTGGAAATCGAGCGCGAGGGGCGCACGCTCTACGAGCGGCGGCAGACGTGATGGCGAGCGGCAAGCCGGAGCGCTCTCTGAGCCAGTTCGAGGATGCGCTCGCCCGTCTTCGGGAGGCGCTGGCCCTGGATCAGCCCCCGGCGATCCGTCGCGACGTCGTCATCCTTCGCTTCGTCCTCGCCTTCGAGACCGGCTGGAAGGCGCTTCGCCAGGCGCTGCTCGCCGAGCAGATCGAGGCGCGCTACCCGAAGGAGGCGTTCCGCGAGGCGTACCGGGCCGGCTGGCTGGAGGAGGAGGACGTCTGGCTCAGCATGATCGTGGACCGAAATCTGGTCGCGCACACCTACAATGAAGCCATGGCGGAGACGCTGCTCGGCCACGTGCCCGGGTACCTGGGCTCGCTCGAGGGTCTGCGTCGCTTTCTCCGCGAGCGGCGGTCGGCCTGATCAGTCGTCGGCACGGCCCGCGAGGTCCTGCACGAACTGCCAGGCGACCCGTCCCGAGCGGGCGCCCCGCGCCTGCGCCCATTCCAGCGCCTCCCGCCTGAGCGCCGCCGGCGCGACCGTGAGGTCGAAGCGCCGCACGTAGCCCCGGACCATCTCCAGGTAGTCGTCCTGGCTGCAGGGGTGGAAGCCGAGCCAGAGCCCGAACCGGTCGGACAGCGAGACCTTCTCCTCGACCGCCTCGCCCGGATGGATCGCCCGCTCGCGCTCGTTCTCGATCATCTCGCGCGGCATCAGGTGACGGCGATTCGAGGTGGCGTAGAACAGGACGTTGTCCGGGCGCCCCTCGATGCCCCCTTCGAGCACCGCCTTCAGCGACTTGTAGCTGGCGTCGCCGAGGTCGAACGAGAGGTCGTCGCAGAACAGGAGGCAGCGCCGCGCGCCGGCCTGCAGGCCGTGCAGCAGGCGGGGCAGGGTCTCGATGTCCTCGCGGTGGATCTCGATCAGCGCGAGCGCGCGCGGCGTCCGGCGGTCGACCTCGCGATGCACCGCCTTGATCAGCGAGCTCTTGCCCATCCCGCGGGCGCCCCAGAGCAGCGCGTTGTTGGCCGGGCGGCCGGCGGCGAAGCGGAGCGTGTTGGCGAGCAGGATGTCGCGCACCCGGTCGATCCCGACCAGGAGGTCGAGGTCGACCCCGGCGACCGTCGCGACCGGCCGGAGGTCGAGGCTCTGCGCCTCCCAGACGAAGGCGTCGGCGGCGTCGAGGTCGATCGGGTGCTCGCGCGGCGGCGCGACCCGCTCGAGCGCGTCGGCGAGACGCGTCAGCACGGGCGCGAGCGGATGCTCGGTCATGGTCGGTCCGTGGCTGGATGCCGGGGGGCCGACGCTAGATGGTTTTCCGGAGCGGTGGAACCACCTGCGGCGCCGTGCCCGGATGGCTGCCTCTCCGGGGCTGGTTGGCAAGCGCCCGCGGCATCATTATAAGGCGCCCGAGCCCCGCCATCGTCGAGGATCGTCATGTTGGTCTCACCAGCCTTCGCGCAGGCGGGCGGCGCCCCGCCCGGCTTCGACCTGATCTCGCTGCTGCCGCTCGTCCTGATCTTCGTCGTCTTCTACTTCCTGCTGATCCGGCCGCAGCAGAAGAAGATGAAGCAGCACCGCGACATGATCGGGGCGCTCAAGCGGGGCGACCGGGTGCTCACCTCGGGCGGGATCATCGGCACGGTGATCAAGGAGGAGGGCGACGCCGAGCTCCTGGTCGAGATCGCCAAGGACGTCCGCGTCCGGGTCGCCCGTCACATGGTCTCGGACATGCTGAACAAGCCCCAGCCGGCCAAGGGGGCCGCGGCGGGCGGCGCGGCCCAGAGCCCGGGCGGCGAGCCCAAGGGCGGGCTGATGTCCCAGCTGTTCGGCAAGAAGTAGCCGCACCCGCCGATGCTCAACTTCCCGACCTGGAAGGTCGCCGTCATCCTCGGGATCTGCGCGCTCGGGGTGATCTACAGCCTGCCGAACCTCTTCCCGCGCGCGCAGATGGAAAGCCTCCCCGACTGGATGCCGCACGAGCAGATCAACCTCGGGCTCGACCTCCAGGGCGGCTCGCACCTGCTGCTCGAGGTCGACCTCGACACGGTCGTCCGGGAGAGGCTGGAGACCCTGCTCGACGACGTCCGAATCGCGCTCCGGAGCCAGCGGATCGGCTACCGGAACCTCGGCGTGCGGGGCGAGACGGTGACCCTGACCCTGACCGAGCCGGACCGGGTGGAGCAGGCGCGGGCGCTTCTGAACGACCTGAACACGAACGTGCTCGAGCCGGAGATCGCGATCGAGGCGCTCGATGGCGGGCGGCTGGAGCTCCGGCTGAGCGAAAGCGCGCTCGAGGAGATGCGGGACTCCGCGGTCCGGCAGTCCCTCGAGATCGTTCGGCGGCGGATCGACGAGGTCGGGACCCGCGAGCCGACCATCCAGCGCCAGGGCGCCGACCGGATCCTGGTCCAGGTGCCGGGCGAGAAGGACCCGGAGGCGATCAAGCGCCTGCTCGGGCAGACGGCGAAGCTCACGTTCCACCTGGTCGACCTCGACACCAGCCCCGAGCAGGCGCTGCGCGGCAACCTGCCGGCGGGCTCGATGCTGCTGCCGAGCGATGAGGAAGGCGCGCGCCAGGTCGTCGTGAGGAAGCGGGTCGAGGTCAGCGGCGAGAACCTGATCGACGCGCAGCCGAGCTTCCAGCAGAACCAGCCGGTGGTCAGCTTCCGCTTCGACTCGGTCGGGGCGCGGAAGTTCGGCAACGTCACCCGGGAGCACGTCGGTGAGCTGCTCGCGATCGTGCTCGACGACAAGGTGATCAGCTCGCCGCGGATCCAGGAGCCGATCCTCGGCGGCAGCGGCGTGATCTCCGGCAGCTTCACCGTGCAGAGCGCCAACGAGCTCGCGATCCTGCTCCG
>DASUSF010000030.1:0-6348 GCA_036375275.1 Geminicoccaceae bacterium
GTCGGCGCGAAGTCCGCGCCCTCGTAGAGCAGCGGCAGCCCGAGCCGCCGGCTGAGCGCGCAGGCGGACGGATCGCCGAAGTCCAGCGCCGCTGGCGGCGCCCGCCGGCCGCGGCCGTACTCCAAGACGGCGCGGCGGATCAGCGACAGGTCGTTGGCCTCGACCGGCTGAACCTCGACGCCCTGGCGATCGGCACCCCGTGCCCGTCGTAGCGGTCGTCGTCGCCGAACTCGCCGAGCCGCGGCATGGCGTCCAGCTCGGACCAGATCTCCCGGATCTGCCGGTCACGCCGGTCGAGATCCCGCTCGACGAGGTCCAGCTCGTGCTCGAGCGCCTGGCGAACCGCCTCGGTGACCGTGATCCGGCGCTTCCCGGCGAGGCGCCGGGCGAGGTCGCGGACCGTGTCGTCGCGGATGTGCAGGCCCACCCGGCCCTCCTCGGGGTGTTCGACGGCCCGGACCGTATGAGCCGGCCGGCCCGGGGTCAATCCGCCGATCGCGGGCTCCGCGGCGTGCCGGACGGCGGCCGGTCGCCCCGGTCCGCGACCGTGCCCGGCGGGCCGGCGTTGGGCGGCGTCGCCCGCTGCGGCCCGTGGCGGACCCGGAGGTGCTCCTCGACGAAGACGTGGGCGTACAGGTTGGCGATCCACTGCTTGCCCTCGACCGTGCGGTCGAGGTGCGCCAGCGCCGGCCCGAGGCACGGCTCGACCTTGCTCCAGAAGAAGCGGGGGTAGTGCTCGGCGATGTCGGCCGGGCTGTGGTAGCCGAGCCGCACCGCGGTGCCGGTCTCCTGGAACTCGTGGAACAGGGCGTTGAGCTTGCGCGGGTAGTAGGGGTCGCCGAGCTGGCCGATCAGATCGGCCGCGCGCACGAGGCCGGCCTCGGTCTCGGTCTCGTCGTGATCGCCGTCCTCCGGCACCGGGAAGCGGGTCAGCTCGATCGCGCGGACGATCCGATCGAGATCCAGGTGCAGGGCGGGGCGCCAGCGGTGGCGGACGAAGATCTTGGCCCGCTCGACGTGGTAGGGGGTGAGGAAGGCGTCCGAGGCGCCACGCGGCGCCTTCACGGTGGTGCCGGCAGCGTCCACCACGAAGGCCTGATCGGTGTCGCCGGGGCAGATCCCGCGCAGGTACCCGATGTCGTGGCAGAGCAGCGCCACGGTGTAGTGCAGCCAGCCCTCGGGCGTGACCTCCTCGACCAGGATCCGGCCGCGCAGGATCGCCTGGCCGACCAGGGTCACCATCACCGTGTGGTCGCGGTCGTGGTAGAGCGCGTCGCTGTTCGCGAGCTGCTCGATCACCACCTTCGCCGACGCCCGGAGAATGCTCGCGTAGTCCGGCTCGCGGGCGCCGTAGATGTCGAGGTAGGCCTCGGCGAGATGGTCGCCGAGCGCGTTCGCGGTCAGGGTGGCCGGGCTCAGCATCGGCATCTCCGGCGCGCGTCCCGGCCATCTTGCGGGAGCGCGGATCGGGCCACAAGGCGCTTCCACAACGCCTGCGGCGTCCGGGAGGTCCGCGGAACGCGCGTTGACAGGCCGCCGCCCGGCCCGACAATGTCGGCCATGATCCGTCCTGGCCTTCCGTGCTGCGCGCTCGCGCTGCTGTCCGCGGGCGCGGCGCTCGCGGCGCCGATCACGCTCGAGGGCCTGACCTTCTCGGACGAGCTCGGCGGGGTCGAGCTGCTGGACGGCTGGGGCACCGGCACGATCGACGACCCGTTCGTCCTGGTCGAGGCGATCACCGGCGTCGGCCCCGCCACCCTGGTGATCCGCGGCGCCACCTGGCGGTTCGGCAACCGGATCCGCTCGCACCACGAGATCGGCTTCGCGCTGACCAAGATCGTGCATAACCGGACCGAGCTGCCGTGGCCGGTGTTCAATCTGGAACTGCGCGAGTTCCATGAGCAGTCGAGCCCGTTCGGCGACGGCCTGTCGTTCGGCCAAGCGACCGAGGCCGGCCGCCCGTTCAGCTCCGACGGGTTCGCCATGAGCGACGACGTCGGCGAGCCCTACGACGGGCTGACCTTCTACGGCGGCATGATCCACCCGGGCGGCGAGGTGGCGCTGCGCTTCGTGGTCACCGACACCACGCCGAAGTGGGAGTTCTTCCTGCTCCAGCGCCGCGACAGCCCGATCGCCATGCTGCCCTGAGCCGGGGGCGGGAATGACCGCCGGCGGCCCGTCGGACCCGGCCGAAGCTCCGGCGCCTCCCGGAGCGGAGCCGGCGCCGGTGCTCCGGGTCGAGGGCCTCCGCACGTACTTCTTCACCAGGGCGGGCGTGGTCCGGGCTGTCGACGACGTCTCGTTCACGCTCCGGGCCGGCGAGATCCTCGGCCTGGTCGGCGAGTCCGGCTCGGGCAAGACGGTCACCGGGTTCTCGATTCTCGGCCTGGTCGACCCGCCGGGCCGGATCGCGGGCGGCTCGATCCGCCTCGACGGCCTGGAGCTGACCGCCCTCGACGAGGACGCGCTCCGGGCGATCCGCGGGCGGCGGATCGCGATGATCTTCCAGGACCCGATGATGACCCTCAACCCGGTGCTCCGGGTGGACACCCAGATGATCGAGGCGATCCGGGCGCACCAGCGGGTTTCGGACCGGGCGGCGCGGGAGCGGGCGCGGGGCGCGCTCGCCCGGGTCGGCATCCCGGCGCCGGAGGCGCGCCTCAAGAGCTACCCCCACCAGCTGTCGGGCGGCATGCGCCAGCGGGTCGCGATCGCGATCGCGCTCCTGAACCACCCCGACGTGATCGTCGCCGACGAGCCGACCACCGCGCTCGATGTGACCATCCAGGCGCAGATCCTGCACGAGGTCCAGACGCTCGCCCGGGAGACCGGCGCGGCGCTGATCTGGATCACCCACGACCTCTCGGTGGTCGCCGGGCTCGCCGAGCGAGTGTGCGTCATGTACGCCGGGCGGATCGTCGAGGAGGGGCCGGTCGACGCGGTGCTCGACCGCCCGCTCCACCCCTACACCCGGGGCCTGATCGGCTCGGTGCCGAGCCACAACGCGCGCGGCCGCCCCCTCGCCCAGATCCCGGGCATGACGCCGTCCCTGCTCGCGCTGCCGCGCGGCTGCGCGTTCCGGGCCCGCTGCGCACGCGCCGACGACGCCTGCCTGGAGGCGCCGGCCCTGGTCCCGCGCCGGCCCGGCCATGCCGCCCGCTGCTTCCATCCGCACCTCGGGGAGCGGGGGTGAGCGAGCCGCCGCTGCTCGAGCTCGACCGGGTCAGCCGGACGTTCACGCGGCGCCTCGACCTCGCCGGCCGGCTCGCCCGCCATCTCGGCGCCGACGTCCGCGACGAGGTCGTCCACGCCGTCGACGAGGTCAGCCTCGAGATCCGGCCGCGCGAGGTGGTCGGCCTGGTCGGCGAGAGCGGCTGCGGCAAGTCGACCCTCGGCCGCATGGTCGCCGGAATCCTCGCGCCCTCCTCCGGCACGATCCGCTACCGCGGCCGGACGCTCGGCGATCTTCCCGCCGACGAGCGGCGGCGGCAGACGCTCGCGATCCAGATGATCTTCCAGGACCCGATGAGCTCGCTCAACCCGAGGAAGCGGGTCAGGGACATCATCGGCGAGGCGCCCCGGGTCCACGGCATCGTGCCGCGTGGCGAGGTCGAGGGCTACGTCCAGGACCTGATGCGCCGGGTCGGGCTCGATCCGGAGTTCGCCCGCCGCTATCCGCACCAGTTCTCGGGCGGCCAGCGGCAGCGGATCGGGATCGCCCGCGCGCTCGCCGTCCGGCCCGAGTTCCTGGTCTGCGACGAGGCGGTGGCGGCGCTCGACGTCTCGATCCAGGCCCAGGTCCTGAACCTGTTCATGGACCTCCGGAACGACTTCGACCTCACCTATCTGTTCATCAGCCACGACCTCGGCGTGGTCCACCATCTCGCCGACCGGGTGGTCATCATGTACCTCGGCCGGGTGGTCGAGAGCGCCCCCGCCGAGGCGCTGTTCGCGGCGCCGAACCACCCCTACACCCAGGGCCTGCTCGCCGAGATCCCGCGGATCGACCAGCGGCGGCGCACCTTCGCGCCGATCAAGGGCGAGATCCCCTCCCCCATCGATCCGCCGCCCGGCTGCCATTTCCACCCCCGCTGCCCGCACGCCCACGAGCGCTGCCGGGTCGAGATCCCGGCGCTCCGCGAGATCGCGCCCGGGCGCCGGTCGGCCTGCCACCTGAACGACCGGCCTAAGGGGCCTGGGCGAGGGGCGTGGGCGAGGAGCATGCGGGCGTGACCCTGGTCCTGATCCTGACCCTGATCGGGCTGACGCTCGCGGCTCTGCAGGGCGTCCGTCTGGCCGACCGCCGGCGCGCCGAACGGCTCCGGGCGCGGCTCCTGGCACGGTCGTCCGAGCGGCCGCGCCGGTTCGACCCGGCGATGGTCCGCGACCTCCCCGAGCCCGCCCGCCGCTATTTCCTCCATGCGATCGCGCCCGGCGCGCGGCTCGCGACCGTGGTCGAGATCGAGCTGGCCGGACAGATCGGGCTCGGCGACCGGAGCGGCCCCCGCTACCTGCCGATGCGGGCACGGCAGATCCTCGCCCCGCCGGAGGGCTTCGTCTGGCAGCCCGAGGCCAGATCCGGACCGATCCACCTCAGCGGATTCGACGGCTACGCCGGCGGCGTCGCCTGGACGCGCTTCTGGCTCTGCCGGCTGATCCCGGTCGCGAGGGCCTCGGGCCGCCGCGATCTCGCCCGCTCGGCCGCCGGGCGCGGGATCGCCGAAGCGGTGTTCTGGGCGCCCGCCGCCCTCCTGCCGCGCCCGGGCGTCGCCTGGACCGCGCCCGACGCAGGCGCGGCGCGGGTCACCGTCGAGCACCGGGGCTGCCGCCACGTGGTCGATGTCACGCTCGACCCCGACGGCCGCCCGCTCACCGTCCTGCTGCAGCGCTGGAGCCGGGAGAACCCGGAGCGGGCCTGGCGCCTCCAGCCGTTCGGCGGCACGGTCGATGCGGTCGCGCGCTTCGACGGCTACACGCTGGCGAGCCGGATCACCGGCGGCAACCACTTCGGGACTCCCGACTACTTCCCGTTCTACCTTGTCGAAGTGACCCGGCTCCGCCTCCTGCCGGCGACGGAGCACGGGCCGGTGGAGCCCCGGCCGGACCCCTGATCGAGCGCTGAGGCTCGCGCCCGAGGAGTGGGCCGCCGCCCTCCGCCGCGCCATATCTTCAACAGGATCCTCGCGCGGGGACGAGCCCGATGAACACGACGGACGTGCAGCTGGTGCCGCACCTGGTGGTGGACGGCGCGGCGACGGCGATCGACTTCTACCGGCGGGCGTTCGGCGCCGAGGAGCTGTACCGCATGCCGGAACCCGGCGGGCCGCGCCTGGTCCACGCCGAGATCAGCATCGGCGGCCACCGGGTGATGCTGTGTGACCCGTTCTTCGATGCCAGGGACGCGAGGGCGCTCGGCGGGACGCCGGTCACGCTGCATCTCCAGGTGCCGGACGTGGACGCGGCGTTCCGGCGGGCGATCGAGGCCGGGGCGAGCGAGGTGATGGCGCCGATGGACGCCTTCTGGGGCGACCGCTACGGCCGGATCCAGGACCCGTTCGGCCATAGCTGGTCGCTCGCGACCAAGGTGCGCGAGGTGAGCGAGGCGGAGATGCAGGCGGCGCTCCGCGACATGTTCCAGACCTGACCGGCGCTTCGGCGCTCGACTCGGGTCGCGGCCGTCTGGCATGGTTCCGACGGAGCGCCGGCGCAGGTCACGAGCAAGGGGATTGGGGCTATGCTGATCGGTCAGATCCTGGCGTCCAAGGGCAGTTCGGTGGTGACCACCCGTGCCGAGGCGAGCGTCGCCGACGTGGTCAGGCTGCTTCGCGAGAAGCACATCGGCGCGGTCGTCGTCACCGACGACGACGGCGGGCTCGCCGGGATCGTCTCGGAGCGCGACATCACCCGCGGCCTCGCCGAGCGCGGGGCGCAGCTCCTCGACATGAAGGTCGGCGACATCATGACCCGCGAGGTCGTCACCTGCTCGCCCGGCGACGGCATCGAGAAGCTGATGACCGACATGACCGAGGGCCGGTTCCGCCATCTCCCGGTGGTGTCGGACGCGAAGCTGATCGGCATCATCAGCATCGGCGACGTGGTCAAGCATCGCCTGCAGGAGCTCGAGTCGGAGGCCCACCAGCTCCACGACTACATCGCCGGCACCGCCTGAGCGGCCGGCCGGGGGCGGCGCAGCCCGGCGCGCGAGGCCTCGTTCAGCCGGCGAGCCAGGCGGCGCCGCGCAGCCCGCTGTCGGGTCCGTGGCGCGCCCGGACCAGCCGGGTCGCCGGCGCCGGCGCCACGACGTGCGGGCGCCACAGCTCCGGCACCGCCGCGTACAGCCGGTCGATC
>DASUSF010000031.1:0-13486 GCA_036375275.1 Geminicoccaceae bacterium
AGAGACCGTGCTTGCTGCCGAAATGATAGGGGATCGCCGCGAGGTTGACGCCTGCCGCGCCCGCCAGCTCACGGGTGCTGGCTTCGAAGCCGCGCCGGCCGAAGACGTCGATCGCCGCCAGGAGCAGCCGCTCGCGGGTGGCTTCGCCGCGCTCGCCGCGGGCGCGGCCGGATGAGGGACGTCGGTCCATTGGCGGAATCTAGCGCGAAGCGCACGTAAGTCAATCGATTGAATGATTCCCGCCGCAGGGACGGCGCTGCCAGAACCGTAGCCCGGCTTGCCCGGGGCGGGGCGGCCGGTGCTACGCTCGAACTGGAGATCCAGATCGGGAGAGTCCGGTGACCATGCCCTCGGAGAGCCTCTCGCAACGCGCCAGAGACCTCAGCGCCGCCGAACTCGGGGCCCTCGCGCATCTCTACCGCGGCGAGGTCTACCGCAGCACCATCTGGCGCACCCGCCTCGACACCACCACCAACTGGTCCGTGGTCACGCTCGGCGTCGCGCTGTCGATCACATTCTCCTCCGAGGACGCGTCCGCGCTGCCGCTGGTCCTGGTCGGCTTCCTGATCATGTTCTTCCTGCTCCTGGAGTCCCGGCGCTACCGGTACTTCAACGTCTGGCGGGCGCGGTGCCGCTGGATGGAGCGCCACTTCTACGCCCCGATGCTGGTCGACGGCGACCTGCACCTGGAGGCGGGCTGGCAGCAGACGCTGGCGCACGACTATCGCGAGCCGCGCTACCACATCGGCTTCCTGCGCGCCGTCGGGCGGCGCCTCCGCCACAACTACATCTGGATCCTGATGATCCAGACGATCGCGTACTTCGGCAAGATCATGGTGCATCCAGGTCCGGTCGCGAGCCTCGGGCAACTGGTCGATCGGGCGGCGGTCGGCCCAATTCCCGGCGAGATCATGATCCTCGGCGGCGTGCTCTACAACGGCACCTGCATCGCGATCGCCGCGACCACCTACTACCTGGACAGCAAGAAGCACCGGGCCCGAACCAGCAGCTCGGCGATGGGCTGAGCGCCGGCGGCGGGTTCGGGATCGTGCACCGGCGAACGGGCAGCGCCCGCGCTGCCGGCCGGTAGGGACGGCGGGAGTCGAACCCGCACGGCCGAAGCCTCGAGATTTTAAGTCCCGTGCGTCTACCAGTTCCGCCACGTCCCCGGCCGGACGGCACGTTCATAAAGCCGCTGCAGCCATAGTCCAGCCCCACGGTCCCTCGCCAATCCGCCTGAAGCGGGCCAGACTGGCCGGCAACCATGGGGCTGGTGGTCTCGGGTTCGCCGCTTGATCGCGCGGCTCCCGCGGATGGATCGGATGGTGCTTCATCTCGCTCTCGGCGCCGGCCTGCTCGCCGCCGGGCTGATCCAGCTGCCGGATGCCGCGCGCGCCGGGCGCGCGGTCGATCTCGAGCTGGTGCTCGCGATCGACGTCTCGGGCAGCGTCGACGTCGACGAGTTCCTGCTCCAGCGGGAGGGCTATGCGGCGGCGCTGCGCGATCCAGAGGTCGGTGCGGCGATCGAGGCGCTCCCCGGCGGCATGGCGATGACCGCGCTCGTCTGGTCGGGGCGGACGCAGCAGGCGGTGGTGCTCGACTGGGTCCACGTCCGCGATGCCGCGGATGCCCGCGTGGCGGCGGCCCGGGTCGGCCGGATGACCCGCACCCTGCTCGGCGAGACCGCCCTCGGGGAC
This sequence comes from Geminicoccaceae bacterium, assembly GCA_036375275.1. Classification (GTDB taxonomy): domain Bacteria; phylum Pseudomonadota; class Alphaproteobacteria; order Geminicoccales; family Geminicoccaceae; genus DASUSF01. Next base: position 1,698 of record DASUSF010000031.1, read on the forward strand.
GCGCTCGGCTTCGCGCTCCGGCGGCTCGACCAGAGCCCGTTCGAGGGCCGGCGGCAGACCATCGACGTCTCCGGCGACGGCAAGACCAACGCCGGCCACGAGCCGGACCCGCTCCGCGATCTCGCGATCGTCCGCGGGATCACCATCAACGCGCTCGCGATCGTCGACGAGCAGCCGGACCTGGTCGGCTACTACGAGCGCCATCTGATCGGGGGCCCGGGCGCCTTCATCATCCAGGTCGACGGCTTCGACGACTTCGCCGCGGCGATCCGGGAAAAGCTGCTGCACGAGATCCGGGGCGGCCCGCTCGCGTCCGGCGGCGCGGCAGGGAATCGGGTCGCGGGCCGCTGAAAACGGCTCAGCGCGGCTTCGACGCGAAACGCCCGAGGGCGCCGGCGCCCGGCTTCGCCCGCGGCCAGGCGCAGCCGCCGGCTTGCCGGGCCGGAGGCCGGGCCCGACCAGCGCCTAAAGCAACCGCGTGAGGACGGGCCAACTCAGCCGAGCGCGGATTTGGGCAGGACCACGTGGCAGCCCTTCTGCTCGTTGACCAGCTGGGTCACCCGGACGTCGGCAGCGAGGCTGCACAGCATGTAGGCCTCGCCGGCGTCGAGGCTGGTCCGGCGCCGGATCAACCGGATCATGTCCCGGAGCGCGTCCTTGGCGGCATCGTCGAGGTCGGCGTTGGCCGCCATCGTGATATGCGCGTCCGGGGTCTCGGCCTCGGCGAAGCGGAGTTCGAGGTCGCGCCGGAGGTGGAACTCGAAGGTCCCGGTGAGCGCGGTCTCGATGGCGGTGACGCAGACCTCCCCGTCGCCCTGGACGCCGTGGCCGTCGCCGACCGAGAACCGGGCGCCGTCCTCGAACACCGGCAGATAGAGGGTCGTGCCGGCGACCAGCTCCTTGTTGTCGAGGTTGCCGCCGAAGGCGCGCGGCTGGACCGAGCTGCACCGGCCCCAGGCGACCGGCGGCGACACGCCCATGACACCGAAGAAGGGCCGGAGCGGGAGCTCGGTGCCCCAGGGCAGCCGCCCGATCATGCGCTCCCGGTCGAGCGCGACGTGGATCATCCGGTGCTCGGGAAAATCCTCGGGCAGCGTGCCCCAGAGCGGCCGGTAGCGGGTGTACCCCCAGTCCTGGCCGAGCCGGATGTCCAGGATCCGGACCTCGAGGACGTCGCCGGGCCGCGCCCCTTCGACCCGGACCGGCCCGGTCAGGATGTGCGGCCCCGGATCGGGCCTGAGGTGCCTGTGGATCTCGCGCAGCGGCGGTGGCACGTGGAACCGCTCGGCCGGCAGCACCTCCGGCGGCCCGCTCACCGTCTCGACCGTGACCCGCTCGCCCGGCTGGACGGTCAGCACCGGCTCGAGCCCGGCATCGAAGCTGCCCCAGTGGCAGGTCGCGGGCGACGCGCGGAGCTCATGGTGGGTCATCGGTGCCTCCTCGGGGCGGCGGCGACTCTGATCGAGCGCTGGACCACTCTCACACCTTCAGCCTCGTCCACACCTTGTTGCGGAGCTCGCGGGCCTCGGCGCTGCAGTCCTTGGTCGGGACGAGGCGGCCCGCGTACTCCTCCGGCATGTTGACGGCGGGGTCCTCGCGCAGGCTCGCGTCGAGGTGCTCGGTGGAGCCTTCGATCGAGTTCATGTAGCCCGCGAAGTTGCTCGCCATGGCGATGTTCTCGGGCTGCATCATCCAGTTGATGAAGGTCCTGGCGTTCTCGAGGTTGGGCGCGCCCTTCGGCACCATCAGGTTGTCGTTCCAGAAGCCCGTGCCCTCCTCCGGATAGACGTAGGTGATCGAGGGCTTCTCCAGCTTCGCCCGGTGCGCGGCTCCGTTCCACTGCATGTGCATGGCGACCTCGCCCGCGATCATGCGGTCGATCGTGCCCTCGGAGCTGTACATCGCGAGGTGCGGCTTCTGCGCTTCCAGGACCTCCAGGATCTTCTGCGCCTCGGCCGGGTCCTCGGTGCACTTGTCGACGCCGGTGTAGTAGGCGGCGGCGTTGTACATCTCGACCTCGTCGTTCAGCGCCGCGACCTTGCCCCGGAGCGGTTCGCGCGGCTCGAAGAACTCCTGCCAGCTCTCCTCGAGCTCGGCGTCCACCGCCGCCGTGTCGTAGCTGAAGCCGGTCGTCCCCCAGAGGTAGGGCGCCGAGTACGCCCGCTCCGGGTCGAACGGCGGGCTGTCGTGCGGCGGCGCGACGTTCTGGAAGTTCTCCATGCCAGCGACGTCGATCTCCTCGACCAGGCCCTCCTCGATCAGCACCGGCACCATGTAGCCCGAAGGCACGATGATGTCGTAGCCGGCCGCCCCCGCCTGCAGCTTGGCGAGCATGGTCTCGTTCGAGTCGTAGACGTCCAGGGTCGTCTTGATCCCGGTCTCCTCGGTGAACTTCTCGAGCAGCTCCGGCGGGATGTAGTTCGACCAGTTGTAGATGAACAGCTCGCCCTGGGCGGCGGCGGGCGCGGCCGCCGCGAGCGCCAGAAGAGCGGTGGCGGAGACGGTCAGGGACAGGCGGCGCATGCTCGGAGCCTCCATGACGGGTTCGTCGTTGCCATCCTTCCTAGAGCAATTTCCGATGAGACAGAACCGCATCGCGCCGCGACGCCCTTCCGCTCATTGGAAGAAAATTGCTCCATCCAACGGATCAGGTGATTCACCCGGTCGGAACCGCTGGCAGGGCAGTACCTTCATATCGGGATCCGCTCTAGCCGCTCCGGGCGCGCCCGACCAGCCAGGCGAGCGAGACGAACAGGATCGAGACCACCAGCATCAGCGACGAGGCCGCGTTGACCTCGGGCGTGATCCCGATCCGGATCATGCCGAAGATGTAGACCGGGAGCGTGGTCGACCCGGCGCCGGCGACGAAGTAGCTGATCACGAAGTCGTCGAGCGAGATGATGAAGGCGAGCATCGCGCCGGACAGGATGCCGGGCCAGAGGAGCGGCAGCGTGATCCGGCGGAAGGCGGCCCAGGGCGGCGCGTAGAGGTCGGACGCGGCCTCCTCGAGCAGCGGGTCCATGCCCTCGAGGCGGGCCCGGATCGGGAGGTAGGCGAACGGGATGCAGAACACCGTGTGCGCGATGATCAGCGAGGTCAGGCCGAGCTGGATCCCGACGATCACGAAGAACAGGAGCGTCGCGACCGCGGTCACGATCTCGGGCACCACCAGCGGCAGCGCGAGCAGACCCTGGACGGCGTCCTGGCCGCGGAACCGGGCCCGGTTCATGCCGAGCGCCGCCATGGTCGCGGCGACGGTCGCAACCGCGGTCGCGGCGCTCGCGACGATCAGCGAGTTCTGCGCGGCGCCGATGATGTCGTCGTTCCGGAGCACCCGGCCGTACCAGTCGAGGCTGAAGCCGGTCCAGATGGTCGCGGTCCGGTTCGCGTTGAACGACAGCACGATCAGGATCACGATCGGGACGTAGAGGTACGCGAAGAAGAGGAGCGCGGTCGTGCCGAGCCCGGTGAAGCGGAAGAGCGGGTTCGTGCCCATCAGCCGCTGGTCCGTCCCGAATGCTCGCTCTCGAGCGTTCGGATCAGACGGCCCACCGTCATCATTGGCTCGGTAGTGCGCGGGAGATTCAATGGACGGAACTTCCGGTTGAACTCGCACCACCGGGCGTCCGCCGGAAGCGCAGCACGTAGATCATCATCGCGAGCAGCACCATGGCGAGCAGCGCGAAGGAGAGGGCGGCGCCGAACGGCCAGTTCCGGGCGGCGCCGAACTGGCTCTGGATCAGGTTGCCGATCATCAGCGCCTTGCCGCCGCCGAGCAGGACCGGCGTGACGTAGGCGCCGAGGCAGGGGATGAAGACCAGGATGCAGCCGGCGACGATCCCGGGCAGGGAGAGCGGGATGATCACGCGCGTGAGCGCGCGCCGCCGGTCGGCGCCGAGATCGTAGGCGGCCTCGACCAGGCGGAGGTCGAGCTTCTCGAGGCTGGCGTAGATCGGCAGCACCATGAACGGCAGGAACGAATAGGTGAGGCCGATCATGATCGCGAGCGGGGTATAGAGCACGTCGATCGGCTGCTCGGTCAGGCCGACATCGCGGAGCGCCCCATCGATCAGGCCGTTGTTCCGCAGCAGCAGGATCCAGGCGTAGTTGCGGACCAGGAGGTTGGTCCAGAACGGGATGGTGACGAGGAAGACCAGGGCGTTCCGGACCGGCCTGGTCCGGAGCGCGATGAACAGCGCGGTCGGGAAGCCGACCAGGAGCGCGAGCAGCGTGGTCGCCAGCGACAGCCAGAACGAGCGGACGAAGATCTGGAGGTAGTCGGTGTTGAGCTCGAGCGCACCCATCAGGTCGCGCTCGAACAGGAAGGCGACGTAGGCGTCGGGCGTGAGCGCGCCCCAGACGACGCCGCCGTGGGTGCCGCGCTCCAGGACCGAGATGTAGGCCATCAGCCCGAGCGGCACGACCATGAACAGGCCGATCACCAGGACGCCCGGCAGGATCAGGCCGATGCGCCTCATCCGGCGCTGCCCGGCTTGCCCGCGATCTCTCAGCCGCCAGGCGCGCCCTGGGTGTTGACGTAGAGCGCGTAGAGCGACTGGCTCGCGGCCATGAACAGCCGGTTGCGCTTCAGCCCGCCGAAGCAGACGTTGGCGCAGCGCTCGGGCAGCGCGATCCGCCCGATCTTCGTGCCGTCCGGCGCGAACACCAGGACCCCGTCGAGCGCCTCGGTGCCCATGCCCCAGCCGCACCAGAGGTTGCCGTCGACGTCGCAGCGCATGCCGTCGGGGGTCCCGCCCTCCGCGTCGATCAGGACCCGCTTGCCGGTGATGCTGCGGCCGTCGGGGGCCACGTCGTAGGCTAGGATCTTCCGGTGCGGCACGCCTCGCGACTCGACCACGTAGAGGATCCGCTCGTCGGGCGAGAAGCAGAGCCCGTTCGGGCCCAGCACGTCGTCGGCGACCACGGTCGCGGCGCCGCTCTCGCCGTCGATGCGGTAGATGGCCTGGCCGAGCTCCGGCTCCGCCCGATGCCCCTCGTAGTCGCCGAGCAGCCCGAACGGCGGATCGGTGAACCAGATCGACCCGTCCGACTTGACCACCACGTCGTTCGGCGAGTTGAGGCGCCGGCCCTCGAACGCGTCCATTAGCACGGTCAGCGAGCCGTCCGGCTCGGTCCGGGTGACCCGGCGCCCGCCGTGCTCGCAGGTGACGAGGCGGCCCTGGCGGTCCCTCGTGTTCCCGTTGCCGTAGCCGGAGGGCTTGCGGTAGACGCAGACCTCGCCGGTCTCCTCCTCCCACTTCAGGATCCGGTCGTTCGGGATGTCGCTCCAGAGCAGGAACCGTCCGTCGCCGAACCAGACCGGGCCCTCGGACCACCGGCAGCCGGTGTGGAGCCGCTCGACGGCCGCGCTGAAGATGGCGTAGGGCCTGAAGCGCTCGTCGAGGATCTCGACCGCCGGATCGGGATACCGGGGGTGGGGCCGCCAGCCGGCGGAGAGCGGGTCGTTCGGGGTCATCCTGAGGTCGTCCTCCTGTCGTTCAGTCGTTCAGCACCTGGACCGCGGCCGGCGGGATCCTGAGCCCGACGGTCTCGCCCCTGGCGAGCCGCGGGACGCCCCCATCGCGGTTCTGGATCCGGACCCAGAAAGAGGTCGCCTCGCCGAGGATCAGGTGCACGCTGGTGTCGGTGCCGACATAGACCACGTCCTCGACCCTGGCGGCCAGCGCCGCCTCGGCACCCGGCTGGACCAGCTCCGCCCGCTCGGGACGCACCGCGAGCGTCACCTCCTCCGAACCAGGTGGGTGCGCGTCCGCAAGCAGGACGCCGACGCCGTCGATCTGATACCGGACCCGTCCGCCATCGGAGCTCGAGCCTCTTGCTGCCAGCAGGTTGGTCTCGCCGATGAAGTCCGCGACGAAGCGCGCGTTCGGGCGCTCGTAGATCTCCTCCGGCGAGCCGACCTGGAGGATGCGGCCCTGGCTCATCACCGCGATCCGGTCCGACATGGTGAGCGCCTCGTCCTGGTCGTGGGTCACGAAGACGAAGGTGAGGCCGGTCTCGCTCTGCAGCCGCTTGAGCTCGAGCTGCATGCCCTTCCTGAGCTTCCGGTCGAGGGCGCTCAGCGGCTCGTCGAGGAGCAGCACCTGCGGCTGGCTGGCGAGCGCCCGGGCGAGGGCGACCCGCTGCTGCTGGCCGCCCGAAAGCTGCGCGGGCATCCGGTTCTCGTAGCCTTCGAGGTGGACCAGCGCCAGGACCTCGCGCACCCGCGCCCGGATCTCGTCCTTCGGACGCCCCTGCATCTCGAGCCCGAAGCTGACGTTTCGGCCGATCGAGAGGTGCGGGAACAGGGCATAGCTCTGGAAGACAGTGTTCACCGGCCGCCGGTACGGCGGGAGGTGGGTGATCGCCTCGCCATGCAGCCGGACCTCGCCCGCGCTCGGCGTCTCGAAGCCGGCGATCAGGCGGAGCAGCGTGGTCTTGCCGCAGCCGGAGGGGCCGAGCAGGGTGAAGAACTCGTTGTCCCGGATCTCGAGGCTGACGCCGTCCAGCGCCAGCACCGCGTCCCGGCCGCCGCCGAACCGCTTGGTGACCTCGACCGCCTCGATCGCCGGGCCGCGTCCTGCCGTCATGTCCGTGTCCCGCTCCGCAGCGCCTCGGCCGATCAGCAGCCCTCCTCCCTGCAGAAGGCGCTCAGCCGTGCCTTGAGGAACGGCCAGTTCGCTTCGGCGATGAGCTTGGCCCCGCGGGCGTTCGGATGTCCATCGTCCCTGAAGATGTAGCCGGACCGATCGCTCCCGGTGCGCTCCAGTACGGCCGCCGAGGGGTCGTTGAAGGCGACGTCGTGGTAGGCGAAGAAGGCGTCCGCGCCGGCCATGAACCTCTCGGTCGGCTCGTCCGAGGTGTACGGGGGACGGTGCCATCCGGTGGTGGCGATCCAGAGCTCGATGTCGCGTTCGCCGGTCCACTGGATCAGTCTCTCGAACACCGCCTCGGTCAGCTCGACGCTCGCCTCGGCGTTCGCTCCGCCCGTCGATCGCGGCCCGTCCCCGGCGACGCGGATCTCGTGCCGGCGGGCCGAGAGGAACGCGACGTAACCCCGGCGCAGCAGGGCGATCACCTGCGAGCTGGAGACCATTTCATTCCAGAAGGGGATCGCGCCGACCACCCGCTTGAGCCAGGGTGGTTCCGCCCGCAGCCGGACGGCCTCCTCGCCTCGAAGACGGTAGAGGCCGCTCGCGCCGGCCCGACCGACGTCGTCGGTACTGATGAAGACGAGGACGATGTCGGGGTCGACCTGGTCGCCGAACTCCTCCACGTAGGCGACGTACGAGCCGGTGCCCCAGCCGCCGGCGGCCGCGTTCACGATGCTGAACGTGCCCTGGCCGAAGGTCGCGTCGATGCGTTCCTGGAGACGGTGGGCATACGTCTGTTCATCCTCCAGCAACCAGCCGAACGTGAACGAATCCCCGAGCAGCAGGATCCTGTAGCGGGCAGCCGGCCCCGCCGTCCCGCGCAGGCCCGGCGGCGAGAAGCGGTAGAGCACGGAAGTGGCGCCGCGGCTGTGCCGGGCCGTTCCCTCCGACCGGTTCATGACGAGGCCGGTATCCGAGTAGACCCGCCAGGACCCGGAGAGATCCTGCGGCAGGAACCACCTCAGGCCGATTTCGATCAGGACCAGCGAAACGAGCAGCGACAGCAGCATGAGCCCGCCGTTCAGGGCATGCTGTTTCATGTTCAGGATCCAGCACGCAACCCCGCCACCGGGCTTCCGGTCCGGCCCTGCGGCGGCGCCCGCGGCCCGACTACCGCCGCCTCGAGCCCGGCTCGCCGAGCTCGCGGTCGAGGTTGAAGGCGGCGCTGATCAGGGCGAGGTGGGTGAAGGCCTGCGGAAAGTTGCCGAGGGCCTCGCCGCGGGGGCCGGTCTCCTCGGCGTAGAGGCCGACGTGGTTGGAGAAGCCGAGCATGCGCTCGAACATCAGCCGCGCCTCGTCGAGCATCTCGCGGTGGAAGCGCCCGGCCCGGGCCAGCGCCTCGACCAGCCAGAAGGTGCAGATGTTGAAGGTCCCTTCCTCGCCGGCGAGCCCGTCCGGGCTCTCCTCGACGTTGTACCGGTAGACCAGGTGGTTCGCGAGCAGCCCACCCTTCTCGGGCGGTTGCATGATCGCGGCCAGGGTCTTGAGCATCCTCGGATCGGTCGGGGCGACGAAGAAGGTGAGCTGCATCATCAGGTTGGCCGCGTCGAGCGAGGTGCTGCCGTAGGCCTGGACGAAGGCCTGGCGCTCCTCGCTCCAGCCGTGGGTCATGATGTCCTCGTAGATGCGGTCGCGGACGCCGAGCCAGCGGGTCCGGTCGCAGGGGAACGAGCGCTTGTCGGCGAGGCGGAGCCCGCGGTCGACCGCGACCCAGCACATCAGCTTGGAGTAGACGAACTGCTTGGTGCCGCCGCGGGTCTCCCACACCCCCTCGTCCAGGCGGCGCCAGTTGTCGCAGACCCAGTCGACCAGGGCGCGGAGGTTCCGCCAGGTGTCGTAGCTGATCTGCTGGCCGTGCTTGTTGTAGAGGTACGCGCCGTCCATCAGCTCGCCGTAGATGTCGAGCTGGAGCTGGTCGTAGGCGCCGTTGCCGATGCGGACCGGCTTCGACCCCATGTAGCCGTCGAGGTGGTCGAGCGTCTCCTCGGTCAGCTGCTTGCGGCCGTCGATGCCGTACATGATCTGCAGGGAGCCGTCGGGATTGGCTTCCCGGCACAGCTTGACCACGAAGTGCATGAACCGTTCCGCCTCCTTGGCGAAGCCGAGGCGGAGGAAGGCGTAGATGACGAACGCCGAGTCGCGGATCCAGGTGTAGCGGTAGTCCCAGTTGCGCTCGCCGCCGATCCCTTCCGGCAGGGAGCAGGTCGGGGCGGCGACGATCGCCCCGGTCGGCGCGTAGGTCATGAGCTTCAGCGCCAGCGCCGAGCGGTAGACCATCTCCCGCCAGCGGCCGCGGTACTTGCACTGCGCGAGCCAGGCGCGCCAGTAGGCGACGGTGTCGCGGAACGCCTGCTCGGCTTCCGCGGTGTCGAGCTCGGTCGCCTCGTCGATCTCCTTGGTCAGATGCGAGAGGACGAAGACCGCCGATTCCCCCTCCTTGAGCGTGAAGCGGGCGGTCGCCTCGCCTTCCGCCGCCTCGAGTGGGACGGTGGACTTCAGGCTCAGCCCCAGGCTCTTCGAACGGAAGATGACGCCGTGCGGCACGGCTTCCGCCGTGTGGTCCTCGCGGGCGTAGTCGAAGGCGGGCCGGCAGGCCATGCGCATGTCGACGGTGCCGCGCATGGCGACGACCTGGCGGATGACCTGCCGCCGGCTCTCCGACTCCTTGGCGTCCTCGCCGATGACCGGCATGAAGTCGAGGATCTCGGCGGCGCCGTGCTCGGAGAGCACGCGGGTGACCAGGACGTTGGTGTCCGGCCAGTAGAACTGCTTGTTGGTGGCGTCGTCCTGCGCCGACCAGATCCGGAACGAGCCCCCCTTCTGGTCGTCGAGAATGGCGCCGAACACGCTCGGCGAGTCGAAGCGCGGGATGCACATCCAGTCGATCGAGCCGTTGATGCCGACCAGGGCCACGGTGTGCATGTCCCCGATCATCCCGTAGTCTTCGATCGGCTGGTAGGCCATGTCCCCGGCTCCCGCTCGCCTGTCCCCCGGCCAATCAAACCCTGTCCTGGTCCCGAGGTCTACCGTCAAGCGTCCCGGCGGGTCGCCTCCCGCGTGCCGGCGCGGTCGATCCCGCCGCGGCCGGCGTCAGCCACGCATCGCGCCGGCCTCTCCGGTCCGGATCACCATCAGCCGGTCGAGGCCCGACTCCGGCAGCCAGACCTCGCCCGGCCGTCCGAGGATCTGGCGGACGTTCGCGTTCGGGCCGCTGCCCGCGAAGCTCGTGAAGGTCTCGGTCCCGGGGTCGAAGCGCAGCACGGCGTTGGCGCCGAAGTCGCTGACCCAGACCATGTCGTCGTCGTCCACGTAGACCGCATACGGCTTCGGCTTCTCGCCCGGCAGCTTCCAGCTCCGCCAGCCGCCCTCGTCCGGATCGTACCGGCTGAGCTGGCCGGAGTTCCACTCGCTGACCCAGATGTGGCCCTCGGAATCGGCCCACACCCGGCGCGCGCCCTGGTCCGGGGCGGGCGGCTCGAGCACCCTGACCTCGCCGGTCTCGGTGTCGACCTCCCCGACGTGGCTGCCGCCGAGCGAGGCATAGTAGATGCCGCCGTCGGGCGTCGAGGTGATGCCGTAGGGGCCGACCCCCTCCGGATCCTCGAACACCTCCATCTCGCCGCTCGACGGGTCGAGCCGGCCGTAGATGCCGTTCTGGCCGGTGAACCAGAGCGTCCCCTCGCCGTCGAACGCCGCAGTGTTGAGGTTGGCGTAGCCGGTGTCCCCGGGCAGCGGGTAGACCGTCACCTCGTCGGTCCTCGGATCGACGCTGACGATCGCGTTCTGCCCGCTGTCGGTGATCCAGGCGAGCCCGTCGGGGCCGGCGATCACGCCGTGCGGCGCGGAGCCTTCGCCGAGCGGCACCTGGCGGACCTCGCCGCTCGCGGGATCGAGGATCCCGAGCGCGCCCTGCCCCTGCGCGCTGTACCAGACCTTGCCGTCGGGGGCCGGGGCGACGTCGTGCGGCCCGGCGCCTGCAGGCACGTCGAACACCTCGATTTCGTGCTGGGCCGCGGCCCCGCTCGCGAGGCCGAGCGTCAGCGCGGCGGTGGCGAGGATACGGTTCCACATGGTGCGCCTCCCCTCTCCGGCGGTTGCCACCCATAAAACCTGCGGCCGCATCCGTCGCCGGCAAGATGAGCCGGACGGGCATCAGCGCCGGCGGCCGCCGATCGCGAAGGACAGGCTCACGAACAGGATCGAGGTCGCGAGGAGCAGGGTCGAGACGGCGTTGATCTCGGGCGAGAAGCCGGTTCGGACCATGCCGTAGATCAGGACCGGCAGCGTCGTCGCGCCGGGGCCGGCGACCATGTTGGTGATGATGAAGTCGTCGAGCGAGATGATGAAGGCGAGCATGAAGCCGGCGACGATCCCGGGCGCCATCAGCGGCAGGGTCACGCGCCGGAAGATCGCGAGCGGGCCGGCGTAAAGGTCGGCTGCGGCCTGCTCGTAGGCCGGCTCGAGCCCTCGAGCCGGGCCGCGATCGGCAGGTAGGCGAACGGGATGCAGAACACGGTGTGGGCCAGGATCACGGTCATCAGGCCGAGCCCGATCCCGACCGTCGAGAAGAAGATCAGGGTCGCGACCGCGGAGACGATCTCCGGCACCATGAGCGGCAGGTTGATCACGCCGTACGCGGCGATCCGACCGCGGAACCCGGGGCCGCGGACCATGACCAGCGACGCCGCGGTCGCCGCCATGGTCGCGACGCTGGCCGCGATGATCGCGACGGTCAGCGAGTTCAGCGCCGCCTGCTGGATCTCCTCGTTCCTGAACACCCGGCCGTACCAGGCGAGGCTGAAGCCGCCCCAGGTGGTGATCGAGCGGATGCCGTTGAAGGAGTAGACCGCGATCACCAGGATCGGCGCGTAGAGGAAGACCACGCACAGCCAGGCGACCACCCGGAAGCCGGGGAAGCGCTTGAGCTCGTCGCTGCGGCTGAGGGCGGCCATCAGTGCGCGCCCGCACCCTGGCCGCGGCCGTGCGCGCGGGCGTAGAAGATCAGGGCGACCAGGACGACGCTCATCAGGATCATCGCCGCGGCCGCGCCGAACGGCCAGTTGCGGGAGCTCCCGAACTGCAGCGCGATCAGGTTGCCGATCATCAGGTTCCGGCCGCCGCCCAGGATGTCCGGGG